>JAUVDV010000018.1 GCA_030595125.1 Deltaproteobacteria bacterium | reverse complement strand
CGACGTGAACGGACAGGCTCAGACCGCGCTCACTCTTGGATCTATCGGCACGGTCGAAGTGACGGCAAGCGTATCCGGCCTGACTCCGGTGGTCTTCAGCGAGACGAGTATAGTCGGCGACCCCAATCACCTCGTTCTGGTAAGCGGTGGTGCTCAAAGCGGAACGGTTGCAACTACGCTGGCGGCGCCGATTGTCGTGCGGGCCGAGGACAACTACAACAATCCCGTTCTGGGGGTGACGCTCCACTTTGTGTCTGGGGCATCGGGTGGTGTTCTTGGCGGCGTTAGCAGTGCTGATGTTGTGACCAATTCATCCGGCGAGGCTCAGGTGGACTTCACGTTGGGGACCCTCGCGGGTATCTCCGCACAGTGGGTAACCGTGACTGTTATCAGCTATCCCGCTGTTACCGCGCTGGATGTGTATGAGAATCCGACAACCGATGTTGTTTTTTCTGTCACCGCCGACAGCGGAAACAATCAACTTGCGGCGTATGGTCAGACGCTTGCGAATCCACTTGTGGTCTTGGTGGAGGATCAGTACAGCAACCCCGTATCGGGTTACACCGTGAACTGGTCGTCACCTGATGGTACTCTGACGAATCCGACATCCGATACGGATGCCGTCGGCCTGGCGTCCAATACGGCAACAATGGGCAGCGTTGCTCCGAATCCAAACCAGGAGTTCGATGCCGAGGCGAACAGCGTCACGTTCACTTTCGACGCCATCGCCACAGGTCACTGGATTTCGTTGATAGATCCGTTCAAAGTCTGGCCGGGGTATCCTGACCCATTCGCCGGCGACCCGTCGCTCATCGACGTGGAGATAACAATACACGGCGGCGGCTTTATCTCAGGGGCAAATGTAATCTGGGATGTGGGTGGCGCGGACGAAACAACGATCGGCGCAACTTCTGTCGCTTCCGACGAGGTGATTTTCGACCTTCCGGCGGACCACCTTACAGTGCTTGGAACATTCCCGATAACCGTAGAGAACCCCGGCCCCGACCCGTGCACGCCGTTCGACTTCGAAGTGGATTATTTTATGGTCCCGGATACCGGACAGACCCAGTGCTTCGACGCGACTAATACCGAAGTTCTCTGCTCTACAATCGTGCCGGGCGATCCCATGTACGGGCAGGACGGCCACTACAAGCAGTCTGCATACGGTCAGTACTTTTACACCGACCACGGCGATAGCACTGTGACCGACGAGATCACGGGGTTTATGTGGCAGCAGTGCGCCTCGGGCTCGAGCGGAGACGCGTGTGCTACAGGGAGCCCGATGAAGATCGACGGCTACCGGGCGTTCGGCGTCGTCGATCCGATCTACAATCCCGGGGGCGATGACTATTGCGGCGATCTGACGCTCGCCGGATACAACGATTGGCGCCTGCCCAGCTATCACGAGCTCGCCGGAATCGCGGACTACGGCCGAGCCGGGCCGGCGATCGACACCGTCGCTTTCCCTGGCACGCCGGCCGATTCTTCTGCAGCGTTCTGGACATCGTCCTGGACGGCATACTCAGTAGGCAGCACCGCGTGGACCGTGAGTTCCTATGACGGAAACATCAACTACGATGGACTTGATTCCAATTCGGACTATGTTCGCTGTGTGCGCGGCGCATCGTACTTCGAGCACCCGGTGCGCTTCGTGGTGCAGGGAACGCCAGGACAGGAGATCGTGCTCGACATGGACACCGGCCTGACCTGGCAGAAGGAGCATTCTGCTGGTCACAATTGGTCCAGCGCGCTGGCATACTGCGCGGGACTGACTTACGGGGGCGCGGATGATTGGCGGCTGCCCAGCGTCAACGAATTGCGGGGGCTCGTGAACACCGAGATTATCAACCCAAGCTCCGACTTTCCCGAGATGCCCGAAGTCTCATTCTGGTCGTCGACCACGCATACCAGCACCACGAATACTGCTTGGTTCGTCCGTTACAATATTGGTTTCGTCAATAATCAATCCACTGATAAGTCGGACGTCCACCTTGTACGCTGCGTGCGAGGCGGGCCGTGAGACCCCACCCCCGCCCCTCCCCATTTCGGGGAGGGGAGCGAAACAGAGCTTTTTGCTGAACTCCGGCGATTTTTCCTTTGACAAACCCCAAGGCCGTGTCCAGCGTCGTTTTTTTTCAAAACAAGGCTTTTGGCCTCACTGACAAGGAGAACTTTCATGCTTGGAGGAATTCCAATGACGCGTCTGTCCGAGGCGGTGTGAGGTTTGGGCCTTGAGGTCCGGATTCTATGGACACGTTCGCTTTTTAGGGGCAGAATATTGATATGAGTTCTGTTGACGAGTTGTTGTGGGAGGCGAACAAGCTTCCACAAGATCAGCGCCTTACGTTGGCCCATCGGTTGCTCGCATCCGGTGAACCGTCGGTGTCGGAAGACGTCGAGCGGGCCTGGGATTTGCTGATTCGCGAGCGCATCGAGCGCTACGATCAGGGGAAGGCAGCGTCCCGGTCGGCGGGCCGGGTGTTTGCGGAGGTTGACCGCCGCTTCGGCTCATGACGATCGAATTCCTCTCGCAGTTTTCTACAACATTGAGGTAGACCCAAATCCGAAGGGAGGGAGCATGCGACGAGTCGTTACGGTAACTCTTGCTCTGCTGGTTTTCGGCCTGTGCTATACGGTCGGCGCCCAGGTGGACGATTCACAAAAGGCCCAGGCCAGGAAGCATTTTGACGCCGGCAAGGCGTTGATGAAGGTGGAGGACTTTCCCAGCGCGGCGTCCGAATTCGAGGAGTCGGTACGATTATTCGTCACCAAGAATGGGTTGTTCAACCTCGCCAATTGTTACAAGGGCTGGGGTCGGTACGATAAGGCCCTCGAAACCTACAAGCGACTTGATACGGAGTTCGGCGCCCAGCTCGAAGAATATGCCGTCACGAAGATGGAGGAAGATATTCGCGATATAAAGGCCCTCATTGCCTGGGTGACCGTGGAGGTGAGCCCGTCCGGGGCAACGGTAATGGTGGACGGTATCGAACGCGGTGAAAGCCCGATCAAGGGGCCGCTGTTGCTGGGCGGCGGGTCTCATACGATTGAGGTCGTGCTGGAGGGGTATGAGAAATCATCTCGGGAAATATCGATTCTCGCCGGAGAGAGAAAGAGCCTCTCAATAGAGCTTGTATTGCTGCCGGAACCGGAGTCCGAACCCGAACCTGAACCGGTCCCGGAACCGGAGCCCGTGGAAGAAGGCCGTTCAGGCCTGTTCAAGGGGGGTGTCGTCACTCTCGGCATGGGTGCGGCCATCCTGATTGCGGGTAGTGTGACGGGTGGAGTGGCGCTCTCCATGGGAAAGGAACTGGAGGGCGAATGTGACAACGACGAATGCGCGCCTCCCTGGCACGACAAGATGGACAAGATGGACAACCTGGCCGTCGCGACCAACGTCTTGCTGGGGGTCGGGGGCGCCGCCGCCATTGCGGGGCTGACGATGTTAGTAGTGGATGCGAAGAGGAACAGGGAGGATGAGGAACCTTTAAACGTGACGATGTCGCCCCTTGTCGGGCCGTCATCGGCCGGCGCGATGATCGTGGTGAGGTTTTAGATGATGAGGCTATCCGTCATTGTGTTTGCGGTATTTGTCACCGGCTGCCAGTTCCTGCTGCCGGACTTGACGGCCGTGGAAGATGGCGGTTCGGGTTCCAACCTGAGCCTGAACGGTGAAGACTGCCTCGATAACACTGACTGCGAGAGCGGCAACTGCACCAACGCCGTGTGCTGCGATCCCGGTGGCTACTGTTGCAACCAGGACGCACAGTGTCTGGACAATCTGGCGTGTGATACGGGCATCTTCGAGTGCTACATCGAGTGCGGTCCGGGCGGAACCGATCACGACGATTACTGCGCCTCCGACTATCACTGCGACGCCAACACCTGCTGGGAGGATATCCTGGTCGGCGGCTGCAACGAGGACTCCGACTGTGTGAGCGGTGAGTGTATAGATGAAAACTGCTGCGAGCATGCGGGGTTGTGTTGCGGCGAGCATGCCGACTGTCCGGATCTCTTCGATGGCTGTTCCACGGACAACACCCAGACCTGCGTGTACTCCTCGTTCTCGTTCCCCGACACGGGGCAGGCGGACGAGTGCTACGACGTTAGTGGAGCCACCGTGGATTGCTCCACCATCACCTCGACAATGGATTACTACGGGCAGGATGGGCACTACCCCGGGCCGGTACGTAGCTATGACGATTCGAATAGCTGGATAGTTGATCAGGTAACCGGGCTTGCCTGGATGGTGGAAGGGACCGACCAGATGGATTGGGAGAACGCCTCCTCGATGTGCGAGTCGGAGACCGCAGGCTCCATGACCTGGAGATTGCCGAAGCGCCATGAGTTGGTGAGCCTCGTGGACTACCAAAGCGGCGGCGGTGTCGGAGCGGATTCCGTCTTCAATCTTGATCCTGCCACTGAGAAAATTTGGACGGCTACAGCGTTGGCGGGCTCCGAGTCGAGCACGGCTTGGGCGGTGAACTTCGACACCGGTGGTCTTGTTCGCGTTGGAAAGAGCGACTCAAGCCTTCTGGTGATCTGCGTGGCGGAGGAGTAGGCGATGAAGAAATCAACAAATGGCATCGTTTACCTGCTCGTCGTTGCAATGATGATTTTCGTTTCATCCGTCTGCCTGGCCACAAATCCAAGGTACGCGGTTGAAGGAACCACCGAAGAGCCTGTGGTAACCGATCACGTAACCGGGCTGCAGTGGCAACAGAACACGACCCTCGAGGGCGGAGGCGTAGACTGGAAGGACGCGCTGGCCCACTGCGAGGGACTGTCATACGCCGGTAACGACAACTGGAGACTGCCCGACGTGACGGAGATTCTGTCCATCGTGGATGAGAAAAAAGAAGAGACCCCGGCAATCAACACTGTCTACTTCACAGATTTCAACGCCGGCAGCGGCCACTGGACCTCCACCTCCTCAAGGAAAACCGGAACATCGGCATATGTTTTATACTTTGGTGAGCAGAACAGCACCATAGGGCGTGGCGGCATGAGCGCAGTATCCAAAACGGCATCGGCGCTGGTGTTGTGTGTGAGGGGCGGCGAGTAGTTTTTCGGTTGGGAAAGTTGTTGATTTCTGCTTGACGGGGAAGGATCGTCGTCAATTTTAAAGGGCAAGGATAGCGTGAACGACACCACCAGCGCGGCATTCGAAAAGATTCGTGAATCAGCGAGACATTGGAAGGTCAACGTCACGGAACACGCGTATGATGAAGCCGACCAGGATGGCATCTCGATGGTTGATGTGATCGACACGTTGCCGGGTGGTGAAGTTATCGAGGACTATCCGGACGATCGGCGCGGCGCCAGTTGTCTCTTGTTGATCTACATCGGTGTGGAACTGACACCTGTTCATGTCGTTTGCGGTTACGATGAGGAAACAGAATATGCTATCATCGTTACAGTGTATCTGCCCGACCCTCAACGATGGTCGAGCGATTACAGAGAACGTCGGAGAATTAAATGAGCATTTCGAAATGCATCAAGTGCGGGTCGTCGGACCTGGAAACCAGGCGTATCGAAAAAATCGTGCGCGCAAAGGTTAACGCCGCGGTAGTCAAGGTGGACATGACCGTTTGCCGTTCTTGCAACGAACGATACCTGGGCCCCGACGCGATTCGTGCGCTGGATAACATAAAAAGGCGCCTTATGAATGACGATCTCGCCGGGTTCGAGAGTCTCGGGCATCTTTTTGTCGATGCGTCGTGTTGATGATGAGCCTTCAGTTTGCCTAATATTGCACGACTATCGGAAATCACCAGATCACGCCCGGTTGCAGGGCAGTGGGAGAAAAGAGATGCCTGATTTGGGGTGGAATGATTTCGACACTCTTGAGAGCTACATTTCCAGGGAGCAAAGGAAGTACCCGGAGAGTCGCGGTATCTTTGCCGACGTGGTGCGCCGCATCGGCATTGCGTCCAAGGTCGTCGCCGTAAAAGTTCAGAAAGCGGGCCTGCTGGATGTGCTTGGCTCCCACGGTGCGCATAACGTTCAGGGCGAAGAGCAACAGAAACTGGACGTGATCGCCAACGAGATCATGAAAGCGACATTTGAATGGATGCCGCTCGTCGCCGGTATCGCCACCGAGGAGGAGGAGGACTACACCGTCTTTCCGCCGAAGCCCGAGAACGAGGGCGATCGCTACATCATACTTTTCGATCCGCTGGACGGGTCGTCAAATATCGACGCCAATGTTTCGGTGGGCACGATCTTCTCGATACACCGCGTGGAGGGAGGGGGGTACAGGACCAGGCTCAACGACTTCCTCCAGCCTGGCAGGAACCAGGTAGGTGCCGGCTACGTGATCTACGGTTCGAGCACCATGTTCGTGTTCAGCACCGGGTTCGGGGTGCACGGTTTCACCCTGGATCCGGAGATCGGTGAGTATGTCCTTTCGCACGAAAATATCCGTATCCCGGACAAGTGCACCTGCTTTTCCGCCAACGAGGCCAACTACGAAAAATGGGACGAGCCCACGCAGAGGTTCGCAGACCACCTCCGATACGGAGACGATGAAACCTACGCGACAACGACATCCCGCTACATCGGCTCGCTGGTGGCGGACTTTCACAGGAACATTCTCCATGGCGGCGTCTTCATGTATCCGGCAGACGCAAAGACAGGCAAGGGCAAGCTGAGACTCCTGTACGAGTGTGCGCCCATGGCCATGTTGATAGAGCAGGCCGGAGGCATGGCCACGACGGGGCGCGAGCGAATCATGGACATCGTTCCCACCGAACTGCATCAGAGGGTGCCCGTGGCCTACGGGAGCAAGCGGGAGATGGAGATGTACATGGATATGGTCGCAAAGGCCGACGAGCAATAAGCGCCTGCCCCAATAAAATATGATTTCATTCGTGTTGTATTAATGTGGTAGGGTCCCTCTTCCAAAAAGGTAAATGACGGTCGGCATGGTGCCCGATCATCGATAGGGAGGTTTTCATGCAGCAAACCATCGAGTATGGCCCCGCGTATGCCATGGCCACAATCGATCTCGCCGCCGGAGAAGAGGTAACGGTCGAGGCCGGCTCCATGGTGGGGATGAGCGACGGCCTGCAGATCAAGACGCACATCGGGGGAAACAGGAGCGGGTTCTTTGGCGCGATCCTGAATTTCCTCGGCGCCCTCATCAAGAAGTTCCTGGGTGGCGAGACCTTGTTCGTCAACACGTACAGTCCGCCGGAGGGGCAGGCCGGGCGTTTGCTCATCGCTCCGGCCCTGTCGGGTGATATTGTCCACTATCCCCTTGACGGGAGTAAGGGGTTGATGGTGCAGGCGTCGAGTTATCTGGCGTCGTCCGGTGACATCACCGTGAAAACCAAATTCGGAGGATTGAAGAGCCTGTTTTCCGGCGAGGGCGCCTTCTGGCTCATCATCACCGGCACGGGCGAATTGTGGGTCAACTGCTATGGCGCGATCCACGAGATCGACGTGAACGGCAAATACATTGTCGACACGGGCCATATCGTGGCGTTCGACGATTCAATTGATTATAAGATCAAGGGTTCGGGAAATCTGAAATCGACCCTGATGTCCGGCGAGGGACTCACCTGTCATTTCGAAGGACACGGTAAACTTTTCATTCAATCGCGTAATCTCGGAGGAATGCTCCACTGGATCACGCCCAAACTGAGGGGATAGGGAGGCGAACCATGCATTTTGAAACGGTTTTTAATCCCGCGTACACCCTGACGATCACGCGGCTGGAACAGGGCGACAAGGTCATGGCCGAGGCCGGCGCCATGGTTACACAGGACGCTCATGTGCGGATGGAAACATCCGCTTCGGCAGGCAAGGGAGTCGGTGGATTTCTCAAGGGCCTGGGGCGAAAGATGTTCCTGGGGGAGTCGTTCTTTCGGAACACTTTTCACGCGGACAACGCGCCCGGTGAGGTCACCTTCGCGCCCAGCCTGCCCGGCGACACCATGATCTACGAGATGCAGGGTCAGGATCTGATCGTGCAGCAGTCCTCATACCTGGCCTCTGCCACCACGGTGGAGATCGAAACCAAGTGGGGCGGTTTCAAGAGCTTCTTCGGCGAGGGAAGAATGTTCTGGATAAAGGCTTTTGGAAACGGTCCGCTCGCTCTCAACGCTTTTGGGGCCATCAAGGAAATTCAGGTGGACGGTTCTTTCATCATCGACACGGGTCACATCGTGGCGTTCGAGCCGACCCTGGATTTCAGCATCAAACGAGTTGGTTCGTGGTTCTCTACTTTCTTCTCGTCCGAGGGCCTGGTCTGTCGGTTCGAGGGTCATGGCAAACTGTTTATCCAGACACGAAACCCGGTCGAGTTCGGCTCGCTGGTGGGAGCCAAGCTTCCGCCGAGAAGCGCTTGAGGAGGTGATCAGATGCAATACGAAATAAAGAGTTCACCGGATTTTGCGATCATCGACTGCAATTTAGCCGACGGCGATTCGGTAGTGGCGGAGTCGGGGGCGATGGTGTGCATGTCCTCCAACGTCAAAATGAAAACCGAGGCGCGCGGCGGGATCCTGGCGGCGGCCAAGCGCAAGCTGCTCGGCGGCGAGTCCATCTTCCAGAATACGTTCACTGCGGAAGGTGGTGAGGGCAACGTGATGTTGGCTCCCGGATCGCCGGGTGACATCATCGCCTTCGAGCTGGAGGCGGAACGGTCGCTCATGATCCAGTCGGCGGCGTACGTGGCCGCGACACCCGACGTAAAGCTCGACACCAAGTGGGGCGGCGCAAAAGGTTTCTTCTCCGGAGTGGGGATGTTCCTTCTCAAGGCCACCGGGCCCGGGACGGTGTTCGTTGCGTCTTACGGCGCAATCTATCCCAAGAAGTGCGACGGGGAGTACATTGTCGACACTGACCACATTGTCGCCTTCCAGGACACGGTGCAGTACGGGATCACCAAGGTCGGCGGCATCAAGTCGTTGTTCTTCGGTGGTGAAGGCCTCGTGGCCAAGTTTTCGGGTCAGGGGATGATCTACGCCCAGACCCGCAGCCCGTCATCCCTCGCCGCGTTCCTGCATCCCTACCGCCCGGTCAAGAGCAGAAACTAGTATCTCGCTCTCTCAAGATTTTGCGAACTCCAGGAGGGGAATGTAGTTCCCATTGTCCGCTTCATGAAGAGCATTGATGTATATGCTCCTGTGTTCGCTTGGATTGGACAAATCTCGGTTACCCCAGGTAAACGGCGCGTTGTGCAGGACGTTCTCCAGAAAAATATCTGCCATGAGACGTGCGTGACGTCCGTTGCCATTGGGAAAGGGATGAATCCACACCAACCGATGATGAAAACGCACAGCCAATTCCTCATGGGATTCGTTTTTGGCCTGTATCCATACGGGAATATCATCGCACAGGTCTTTGAGGCACATCGAAACCTGATGCCATGGTACACCGATGTTCTTGTCAGACCGACGGAATTGCCCCGCCCATCTCCAGACATTACAAAACATTTTCTTGTGCAATTGCTTGATGAACTTCTCGTTGAGAATATTCGCTGGTCTTTTCTTGTCTACCCAGGCCAGCGCCTCAACTATGTTGTCTTGTTCCCATCGATTCAGTTCATCCTGCATCGTTATGTGAGTGAGCAGCAGGCCTTCCGCCTCATTCGGATCAATGGGTGTGGCTCCCTCAGGATATTTGAAATCAATCATGACTTGTTCCACAAATTTGAAGGAGCCACGCGTATGAGTTCGTCAACCAAGTCCGATAATGTCTGCTCGTTATCTCTCCTGCTGAGTGATTGGTTTTCCAGGCTCATGGTTTGAGAAGCTTGGTCCAGGTGCTGGGCCGCGACTTTTTTCGCTTGGCGGGCAACAGTCTCTTCAAGGCTTGTGCGTGGCACGAATCCATATACAAATACGCAATCGAGATGCTCTGCGATCCGGCGCATGGTCTTGATGGTGACCGAGCCCGCCAGCTCTTGTTTCTCAATACGTGCCACAGCTTGTTGAGCGACACCGAGTCGATTGGCCAACTGTCTGGCAGTCATTCCCAGTGCGTCACGGATAGCCCGAATCCAACCTTTAGGAGGTGCAGTGACGTCAAGCAGGGGGCTGAAACGTTGGAGCGAAGCATCGAGTTGTTCTCTGATCAGTTTGTTCTTTTTCATCATTGCACTTCTATTAATTAAGTTGTCGAATCATTCTGCCGACCGCCAGATAGTACAACATGTATATTGTACTGCGGTCAATAAAAAACAATATATTTATTGTGTGTAAAGCTTTGCCGTACAACATGTATATTGTATTTTATCGTCTTTGCAGAAGGAGGCAGGCACCTTTTTTGTGTACTATCAGAACATGCCCACGACACCCAGGCCCGGTGCGACCGATCGGGTATCGCCCACGCGATTCCTGAAAATGAGCGGGGCAACCGAAACGCGAAGATTTGTGCCGGTGTCCGTCTGACGAAACTCTCTTCTCCACAGATTTGTGCAAGCTGCCAGGTTGATGATTTCAACCAACCAGGCACTACACGCCAAAGCAATACCCTTGAAGCTTATTTGAAACCAGTCATCCGGATCGATTGGTTTTGAAAACTCGATCAGGGAATCTACGTATAGGCCGGCATGAAGAGCGTTGAAAAGCCCGGTGAGAATAGCCGGGTATGCGCGCACCCTTCGCTCTGCGTCGTGATATGCCCGATGTCGGGTCGCATACGCCGAAAATATGACAATGTTACCCAGTATAACGATGCCTCCGGATACATTTATTATTTTCAGGTCTATGTCGCTGTCCGAAAACGTCGCCACCATTGGCGCAATAAAGAAACTGGTCAGTCCCGATATCGCTATTACGTACCCAGCGATCATCCCCCGCCACGCTCTGGCTTTGTAACCTACATTTTCCGCGACGAGCCCAAGGCTGTGAATCTCAACCGTGGTCGGCCTGTTTTTCCAAAAATCCTCACGCTCTTTCAACAAACTGCGAGCCATGGTTCGGGCCTGCGCAGCGCCTGAGGCGGAGGTGACAATCCGGGTTTCTTCAAAGGTCCCCTCGTCCTCACAAACCAGTTTCACCCGCAAAGAAATTCCACCCGGGTTCTTTTCGCCGTGGGTTTCAAAAACACATTCTACGAGTTCATCGGCCGGCAACTCCGACACGAAAGCTCGAAGAGAACTGTCTATATAGCTGGCGGTCTGGTGCGAAATATCCCCGCTACATTTCGAGGTTGAAACCGCGCCCATTGCCGCTTCGCAAACTGTCAGACAGATCGCGAAACACAGCACCGCGCCGTGAACGACGCGGCAACGATGCGGCTGCGCCGCAAGGCCGTGCGGCCTCGCGCCCGAATCAGCCCGCAGGGCTTGCCGATGGACATGGAAGCCCGATTCAGATCGGCAGGTATCGTTGCCGCGGTGTTCACGCCGCGGGCGGAGGCGGGCTGAACGTTTCATGGCGCACCCTCCCATGGTGGATAATGAAATTATATCACTTTGCGAAGTGTGCCGGACTCATTTTTCGAAGGTACTAACCACTCGCCCTTGCGCGCCATAATTTTACCGCAGCATCTATTGCAAGGCGCATGCCCGCAGGGTCGGCGACTCCGGTTCTGGCGATGTCGTGCGCGGTTCCGTGATCGGGGCTGGTGCGCACGAACGGAAGCCCCATGGTGATGTTGACGGTTTGACCGGCGCCCATCAGCTTCAGCGGGATCATCGCCTGGTCGTGGTAGGCGGCGATCACTCCGTCGTATCGTCCGCTCATGGCATCGCGGAACACCGTATCGGCCGGGGTGGGACCCGTGATCTCCGCGTCGACTCTTTCACGGATATCCCGACAGAAGGGCTCCAGGATCTCGGTCTCCTCGCTTCCGAGCAACCCTCCCTCGCCGGCGTGTGGATTGAAGGCGGCTATTGCTATTCGCGGGCGTTTGTCCGGGTGCATCTCTTTCAACAAGGCGACCATGTGACCGGTCGTTCGTTCGTAACGTTCGGTCGTGACGGTCTGAGCAATTCGATCCATGGGAACGTGAGTCGCCAGCAGCCCCACCGTGAGCTTCTCGGACATGAAAATCATGGTCACATCGTCGCGGGCCAGGCCGCAGCGCTCGGCCAGATACTCGGTATGTCCGATGAAACCCGGTGAGATGCGGGAGATCTGCTCCTTGGAAACCGGTCCCGTCGCCAGGCAATCGCACGTGCCTTCCAGCGCCGAGTCCACGGCTTTTTCAAGAGCTTCTGCCTGGGCTCTCGATGATCGATCTCCCTGTTCGTCAATCGGCGGCCCGTCCTGCCCGGTGGGGACTACCGCGATGATGCCGGGTTCGGCCGGTTTCGCCCGCTCCATGAGTTGAATTTGCGGATTGGCGCCGAGGTCGTTGAGAGCCTGTTGCAACGTGGGCCAGTGGCCGAACACAATCGGGCGTGAGATCCGCGAGGCGGATTCCAGGCAACTTGCAATAATCTCCGGCCCGATACCGGAAGGATCCCCCATTGTAATTGCAAGCACTGGTTTCATCGTCAATTGGGCACGAATCTGCCTCAATTGGCCACGAATGTACATTTTAGTAGTGGTTTCTTTTTATTGTGGTCTCTTTTTAATGATGACGACACTTAGTAACCGAAAAAGAATTACTCTGGATTTTCGATGAAATGAGGTCATATTAATGTCGAACTTGACGAGTGATTATTCGTATTCTAGTGTTCGTCACGCTCGCGGAAAGGCGATGCAATCTGATGCCGGACTCGAAAACCAAGGAGGAGTTATTGGTATGCTTTGGGAGGTGATCGTTCCCGACGATGATGAAGAAGCACAAGCAGCTTCGATCACCGTGGAAGCGGACAACTGGTTTTCGGCATTGCGCAGTGGGCTGACCAAGCACGGGCTGGATGGCCAGGGTGTTTCCAATATCACTTGCGATATCAAGCCTGATCGCAGCGTTCACGTGACCGATTTCGTGACTCGCAAGGTGTACATGCTGCGGCCAATGGGTGAAGAAAGCGCTCAACCGAAGGCGCAGGCGTCTCAGCCTCCCAGGTCCGAGCCGAAGGCCCCCGCGAAAGCGGCGCGAAGGGCCGAACCGAAGGCCCCCACGAAAGCGGCGCGAAGGGCCGAACCGAAGGCCGTGCCGATGGCAATGCCCCAACCCGTTGTCCCCGTGGCACCGGCGAAGGGGGTGGTCTCCCAGATATCATCAGATCTTCCGGTGCATAAGGTTTTCTACTGGAAAGACAACGCGCATGACGATGGCAGCGCGATTTATGACCGGGAACGGTTGATTTTCGTTGCGCCGGGAACCAACAAGGACGCGGCCGCCAAGATCGCTGTCGAGTACTACCATCGATTGAAGGCAATGGGTTCCGATGAGGGAACCAAGCTCGTCATTAGTGTTCAGATTTACGATCACGAATTTCAAAAGAGGTCTGTGAGACCGGCCATCGCTGCCCTCTCATGGAAAGCGTGGAGCCCCAAGAAGGCCAGTGTCCAGTTTCCGTTGACGGAAGACGAGGGGATCAGACTCAGCCGGATGCCCCAGCCGCCGATCGTCGCAGCGGCGGAGCCGGTGCTGGAACTGCAGCCAAAAGTTGTCGAGAAGCCTGTTATTCAGGCGCAGCCGGTGCCGCAGCCGGTGCTGCAGCCAAAAGTTATCGAGAAGCCTGTTATTCAGGCGCAGCCGGTGCCGGAACCCGTTTCAGCACCCGCGATCCTGTCCGAATTGATCGAGCAGCCACATACTCCGGCGGCACCCGTCCGCAAGCCGGACCCAATTCCATTGGTTCCGGTCACTCAGGCGCCGGTCGCCAAGCCCGAGACCGTGGAAAAAAAGAAGATACCCTCGCGGGAGCTGGCGGTGGACGACGCCATAGTGAGAGCCTTCGAGCGGATGCAAGATATCTATTCGGTTACACGGCACGATGACGCGGCCCTGTTTGCGCTCAATCTGGCCAGAGAGTTCATCGACTGTGAGGCGGCCAGCGCAATGCTCATCACTCCGGGGAAATACGAATTGTACGTGGCTGCGGCGCAGGGTGATGCGGCGAGCAAGTTGATGGGCAAAAAGCTGTCACTCACAAAGGGAATCGTCGGGTTCGCCACCAGGGCCGGCGCAGTGATAACGGTTTCGGATCCCAAAAACGATCCGCGGTTCCATGCGGAATTCGACCAGCTGAGCGGTTTTATCACCCGCAGCATAGTGTGTGCTCCGATTCAGTACGAGGGAAAGACCATCGGTGCCGTCGAGTTGATCAACAGCCCGCGTGAATCCGGGTTCCTTCAATCCGAGGCCAACGTTCTCTCATACATAGCTGGAGCGGTGGGCGAGTATATCGATACGTCGCTCCCGTCTCGCGAGGCGGATTTCAGCGACAAGGATTTTGCCGAGTTCCTGCCGGCCAAGAAGGCCCCGCCAAAGAAAAAGGCCAGGGCCAGTAAAAAGCCCGCGGAGAAGAAGCCGGCGACGGCGATGGCGACGGCAACGGCAACGGCAACGGTAAAGGCAAAGGCCAAGGCCAAGGCGTCGGGAAAGAAGTCCAGGGCGGCAGCGAAACCCACCAAGAAGACCGCGACCGAGACCCCCACGGCCAAACAGGCCGCCGCAGGCAAAGGCTCCGCCAAGCCCAAGAAGAAAAAGAAGAAGAGGAAAAGGTAGTACCTCTGACGAGGCACTGGTTGTCGCGATCGCGTCGACGCTTCCTTAAAGTTTGTCCGCCCAGCCGGCTTTGTATTTATTGCAGGTATCCGCGAATGGTTTCAGGGGGCCGCTGGCTGCCTTCGCCCTGCTCGACATCCTCTTGAAACGCTTGTACTCGGTGATGAAGAAATGCCGCTCGCCCCGGTGCTTGTCGATCCACTTCTCGAAGTTCTTGTTCTTGGTGGAGACGTGGATGACAACCCGGTTGCCCGTGTAGAAGTTTTCGCCCTTCCAGTTCATCTGAAACGCAACCAGTCTCTCCGCGGGCGACTTCCTCGTGGCGTAGTACTCCTCCACGAGGTGTTTCTGCGTCCAGTGGGGCGCCAGCTTGACCATATGATGCTGGGTGAGCCAGTGTCCCATCACGAGCGCAAGAAGCAGCGTCGCCACCACGGCTCCACGTCGCAGGCGGGCGCTGGCCATGCCCGCCATCAACAGTGAAAATCCAGCCGTGAAGACAAGAATTGGCATGGAGATATCGTACTGGGGGCCGTCGGGGTACGGGCGCGAGTATTTATAGATGAATAGCCCTACGATCTGGGTATAGCCGTGGAGCACCCCCTTGCCCGCCGGAGCAATAAGATCCTGCGCCACCAGCGCCAGGATGGCTACTCCGATGAGCGACACTGGACCGAGCTTTTTGACGCGACCTTCCCAGATGTCATCCAGGAAGAGGCCGATGAGTATCGCCACGGGCGGGATCAACGGGAAAACGTAGTGATGGAATTTTGTCACCATCATCGCCAGCAGTCCGAATGACAGAATTCCCCAGCTGGCGCAGAAGGAACGGATCATGCGGTTATTGTCGAAGGTCGATGTCTCGCTATTGGACTTCGGGTCGCTGCGCCACCTGTACCAGGCGACCAGAGCGAACGGAAGGAAGGCGACCCATGGGAATACGGCATATCCGAGCTGCTGAATAAAGTATTGAAACGTCCCGTTGTCGCCGTGGACTCCCACGGAGAGGCGCTTGATGTGGTCGTGGATGAAGAAGCGATTTATAAAGCTCATCCCGTGGCGGAAGAACATGGCCACGTACCAGGGAGAAGCGACCAGGAGGAACAGAGCGATGCCTCTCCCCATGTCGAGGCGCTTGACCTTGTCCCAGTGCCAGCCGATGAAGAGGCGAAACCCTCGTTTCTCCGGGATGATCTTCCAGGGAGTGGCAAAAATCCATAGACCGAAAAGGCCCAGGATGGGCATCAGCAGTCCCGGCATCCCCTTGGCCATGACCGAGAGCGCCAGGCAGAGGTACATCCCGTGGAAGCACAGTCGGGAGATCCGACGCTCGTTGCGAAGGGTGAACAGCAGGATCAGGAACGGAACGGTATACGCCATTCCGAGCAGTAGCCAGTCGAGCGAGATATCGGTTTGTGCGCCGAGCCTGGTTCCGAAAATGGATGGGATCACATCGGAGAGGTTTGTTTTGAGAATGGAGAGATGCGAGTTGACCGCCCTGACGTTGCCCCTGCCCAGGTTGCCGTGGGTGAAGACGGTGCTGCGCGTGGCGAGGTAGATGAATTGCGGAACCGCCACGAGGACGTACCCGGCGACGACCGCATGAAAACCGGAAAGAGGAAGCTTTCGGCCCTTACCGAGGGGCAGCGCGAAGGGGCGAACCTCCGCGCCCGGCTTCACGGTTATTCCCAGGAGAAATAGCACGACGGCCAGGGTCATGAGGCCCACGAACGGAAGGTCGGTGATGGCCTGGCGGGCCATGAAAGCATATAGCGGCATGGTGCCGATAACCACCGCCGCGAAGAGCCCGGCTCTCTTTGAGATCCTCCGGGCGAGGAGCTGGTAGACGGCCCAGATGACCATGATCGCCAGGGCCGCCACGAAAAAGCGAATGCCCCACTCGGCGTGTGGAGATATTTCGTCGGGGGTCACCCGGACCCCGAAGAGAGCCATCCCCAGGTTCATCATCCAGAAGATGAGGATTGGCTTGGAGTAGAACCATTTGCTATCCCAGAAGAGGCTGATCCAGTCGTCCTGCTCCAGCTGTCTCCTGGCGACTTCGCCGTAATGGGTTTCCCAGCAGTCCCACAGGCCCTGGCTGCCAAGGGTCGCCATGATGGATGCGGTGGCGACGGCGAATACGAGAAAACCCTGGTGAAGGTTGCCGTCGAAGGGCCGTGGCCGCTTGACCCGGGCCACGAGTATGGCTGCCAGACCCAGCCCGAACAGGAGCGGACCCGACCAGGGAGCGGCGGCGCCCATGGTGCCGATCACGGAGACCCTGCATGCGCCGGCGACGAGCAGCGCGAGGCCGATCCACAGGACGCGTATGTTGAAGCCCGAAAGGAAAAGCATCCACCGGGTTGCGTTATCTGGATCAAACGACGAAGACGGTTTGTCCGATGGTGACCCCATCCCGCCGCGCTCTATTTGCAGAGTTCCAAAGAAGTCGAGCAGGCCTACCAGCACGACCGCGAGCAGTCCGACACCCAGACCCACGCCGAACCCGAGCACCCTCGGGTAGAACATGAGGAATCCCAGCGCAAAGCTGGCCAATACGGTGATCAGGGCTCCTCGGATCTTGTGTTTCATGTAAGACGCAACTCCCTGAAGGCAACGAGTTGCCGGAGCGTACCGACAGGCATGTTCGGTGTCAACGCCGATGAAAATCAGGGATTTTGATCATCCTGCGAAGCTCGCTGGCGAGCGAAGCAGGACAAACGTCAAACGATAAACATCCTTAAAAGATGATATGATCTTCCCCCTAAATGGAGGTGGGCCAAGATGATTGATATCAAATATCTTCTACTGGGTCTGATGCTGGCCGTGGCAGCCGCCGGTTGCTCGGAAAGCTCGTCGAGCAGTGACGGTGGGACGTCCGACTCAGACTCTGATAACGATACGGACACCGACTCGGATTCTGATACCGATACCGACTCGGATACCGACTCGGACTCTGATACCGATACCGACACAGATACCGACACGGACACCGGCCTCGATTGCAATCTAGGGGCGTACAGCGGCGATTTTACGATCGGCACACAATCGGACGTTGCAACCCTCGCGGGATACACCTCTATCGCGGGACACCTGAGTATTACTTGCCCTTCATGCAACGATTTGAGCGAGTTGATTTGCCTCACCTCAGTGGGTGGTCACTTGGAGATCGACGACAATGACGCCCTACCCAACTTGGACGGTCTGAGCGCCATCACCTCGGTGGGCGACTACTTGGAGATAGGAAATTGGTTCGGCAACCACGCCCTGACGAACCTGGACGGGCTGAGCACTCTCTCCTCTGTGGGCGGGAACTTGGTGATCTTTGGCAACGACGCCCTGACAAACCTGGATGGCCTGAGCGGAATTACCTCGGTGGGTGGGTGGTTGTTCATTCGCGACAATGACGCCATCACCAATATTGCCGGTCTGAACGCCCTCACTTCGTTGGGCGGGGGCTTGAGTATTTGGCACAACGACGCCCTGACGAACCTGGACGGGCTGAGCGGAATAAGCGGCTCGTTGGGTGGGGCGTTGGCCATTCAAGATAACACTGTCCTCGCGAATCTAGACGGTCTGAGCGCCATCACCTCGGTGGGCAACTACTTGGGCATCAGCTACAACGCCGCCCTCACAAACCTTGACGGCCTGAGCGCCCTCACCTCGGTGGGTTTGTACTTTTTCATTCTCTACAACGGCGCCCTCACTGACCTTGACGGTCTGAGTGGACTCACCTCGGTGGGTGGTAGTGAGTTTTGGGTCTATTTCAACGACATACTCCCCGACTGCGAGGCATGCGATATTCTGGACCAACTCACCAGTGTGCCTGCTGACATCGAAGTCCACGACAACCTCGACGACACATGCACCCCTGTGCCGGGTAATTGCCCTGGTTATGACGCTGGGGTTGACAGTGGACCGTAGTAATTCACGACAACCTAGACGACTCTTGCACGCCCGTTCCGATGAATTGTCCGTAAAAGGATATTTGCCAGTCCACCGGGGGAGGGACTGGGTGGGGGCGACTAAGGATGGAATCAGGGACATTCGGCGGGAGGCAAAATGTTTTTTCGTTCTTCCTAGAAGTGGCGTTAAAGGCAGCCTTCCACGGCCTCGTAAATATTTGCCAGGAGCTCCTCAAAGGTATCGCCCTGCGTCGCGCAGCCGGGAATAGCCGGGACTTCCGCCCAGAATCCGCCCTCTTCGGCCTCGTGTATAACGACATTCAGTTTCATATCTCGCCTCCTCAGGAGAAAGAATAGCACAGCTATATCAGACACACTATTACTGGGTCATCGCTTGTGCGCAGGGCGTTGCGCGAGAAACAGGACGTAGCGGGCTCGCGATCCGTGGTGTGCCGCCACGCGTACAATCTCGACGTCAAAGCCCGCATTCGCCAGCCTGCGCTCGAAACGCGCGTTGGTCCCGGACGACCAGACGGCCAGAACACCGTTTTGGCGCAATGCGGAATAGCACGCACGCACGCCGGACTCGCTGTAGAGACGTTGATTCCCGGTGCTCGACAACGCCTCCGGACCGTTGTCCACATCGAGCAGAATGACGTCGAACTGACGTTTCGACCCCTTGATGGTGTCGTAAACATCTCCAACCACCACCTCACAGCGCGGGTCGTCAAGCGGATGATCGGTAAGGATGCCGACATGATCGCGATTCCAGTCGACGAGACTCGGCACGAGTTCGACAACGGTGACCTCCGTGTCCACAGAAACGAGATCCAGGACCGCGCGCAGTGTGAATCCAAGTCCCAGGCCTCCGACCAGCACGGTACCCGGATCGGGGGCGCGTTCGATTGCGCGATCCGCCAGAGCTTCCTCCGAATCGTGCATGCGGCTCGACATGAGCATTCGCTCGCCGACGCGGACCATCCATTCGTCGTCGTGACGGGCGAGCACGAATTCAGTGCCGTCACTCATTACCGCGCGATCGATTGTCTCGGTTTTGAGCATTGATGCTGTTTTCTCCCCTCAGCCGTCGAAGCGGTATCCGACGCCGTGGACAGTCTGGATGATCGACGGGTTCTTTGGGTCGGATTCGATCTTCTTTCGCAGCTTGGCGATATGCTGGTCGAGGGTCCTGCTCGAGGGGAAGTACTTGTCACCCCAGCAGTGGTCGAAGATCATCGATCTGTCCAGCACCGCGCCGGGGTTTCTGGAGAAGAGGTCGAGGATTTTCACCTCCCGCAAGGAGAGATCGATCGTCTTGCCGTCCCTGCGAGCCCGAAGCTCCGACGGCGAGACATGGAGATCTCCGATGGAAAACTCGCTCGGCAGGTCGTCCGGTATTTTCGTGGCGAAGCACCGGCGCGTGACCGCCCTTATCCGGGCCACGACCTCCTTCACGCCGAACGGCTTGACGATGAAGTCGTCGGCGCCGAGCTCCAGCCCCACGACCTTGTCGATCTCCTCGGACTTGGCGCTGATGAAGATGATGGGAGTGTCCGATCCCGATGCGCGGATATCCCGACAGACGTCATAACCGCTCCTTCCGGGCATCATGATGTCCAGGCAGACGAAATCGGGTTTTTCGGATTCGAAGAGCGTCATCGCCTCGTCGCCGTCGGCGGCCTCCACCGTGGAATATCCCTCTGAGGCGAGGATGTCGGCCAATCCCCTGCGGATGTTCTGATCATCTTCGGCAATAAGCACTTTGATCATGATGATTCCCCTTCATCGAGTGGAGCGAGAATAACGGCCCTGAAAAGCGCGCCGTTCTTCGCCGGTTCAAGCGTGAGATCGCCACCGTGGAGGCGCGCGAGCTCCCGCGAGATGTTGAGTCCGATGCCCGTTCCCGACGTTCCGTCCGCAACTCGCTGCGAGAGCCGGACGAACGGCTGGAAAATACGCTTTTTGGCGGATGCGGGAATGCCGGGTCCCCGATCTTCGACCGAGACTGCCAGCTTGTTTCCGTCTCGTTCGGCGCAGATTTTTATCCAGCCGGCCTGCATCGCGTACTTTTCCACGTTTCCTATCAGGTTGCTCAGTATCTGACCGATGGCGTCCGCATCGAAACGCGAGGCTCCCTCACCCGTGAGTTCGACGACTATCTCGAATCCGTCGGCCTCGAGGCTCGGGCGGAACTGGTCGATGACCGAACGTACGGTGTCGTCGATCTTGCCCGTCACCGGTCGGACCACCAGTTTGTTTTTGTGGCTTGCCGCAAAGGTCAGCACGTTTCCGATGAGCCTGCTCAGACGCTGGCTTTCGGATACTATGACGTCGAGATAGCTTCGCGGCTGATCGTCGTCCTCGTCGATTCGATCCTCCAGGAGCTCCGCGTACATCCGTATGTTGGTAAGCGGTGTTTTCAGTTCGTGGGAGACCTGGTTGACGAAGGTAACCCGTTTCTTTGCTTCTCGGGCCTCTCGCCCGCTCTCCCTCACAAAATAGAAGGCGAGGGCGAACATGATCAGCGCCAGGGCGCCGATGCTGATGAGCGTGCCGAAGACGATACCGCCGCCGATCTTGTCCCCGACGGTTACCAGAGAGGCGAAATAGCGCAGTCTCCACGCGCCCAGGGGCGAGTCGAGATCTCGAATCACGCGAGGTCTCTCGCCCTTTGCCGGCTCGTATCTGCCCCACACGTACACAGGTTGTCCGTCCGAGTCCACGAGCTGTATCCGGCCGTCGGCCAGGCCCGATTCGCCGGGGTTCGTTTCGGGGAGTTCGCCGACGATGTCCGCCATGAGTGTGAGCCTGTCCAGCTCCGCGCCGATCACCCTGCCTTTGTTATCCTGTCGCCAGAAGATGAAGTTGATGCCGCTGCCCCAGTACCATGTGTACCAGCCGCGATCTTCTCCATTCGTGGTCACTTCGGAGTTTGTCTTCTCCTTGCCTTTGCGGGTCTTCTTCACCGGGGAGGGCGCGGCCGGATCGCTCGGACGGAAGAACGATTCTCCGGATTCCCAGATGTGACTGGTGCGCGCGAGGAACTCCTCCTCCGACTGGTTCCTCGGTGCGTTCAGGGGAGGGTGGATCATCTTTCCATCGACATCGAGAACGAAGATCTGGCGGACCGTGCGTTCCGCCCTGACTACATCCCTGATTGTCGAGTGATCGATCTTCCCCATATCGGTTATCTTCTGGAGGTTTCTCGCTCGGGATTCCACTACCTTGGACACGATGGCGTTTACGTCTGCAAGCCTCTGGGACAGAAGCTCATCGAATCTGTGAGAAACCATCGCCCTCTCGTCCCGGGCTATCTTCATTCCCATCCACGCCATGGCCGCCAGCGGCACCAGAATCAACACGGAAAAGATGATTGCGAGTTTGGGTTTCAAGGGTGGGTCCTGTGCATTGTGTTACCAGGCCTGCTGCATATCGGCCTCGAATTGATTGTCGCGCATCGACTTGCGCTGCTTCTTCCACCTGCTCGGCGCCAGGTTGGCCTTGTCGTCAAAGTTGGCCCTGGCGCGTTTCTTGAGTTTCTTGGATTTGTATTTCGAGGCCTCTTTATTGAGATAGTTGTAGTTGTCCTCCAATACCTGCTCTGCCTCGGCTATCTTGCCCTGGTCCCGCAGAGCCAGCGCGTTCTTGTTGTTCTCGTTGGCGAGAAGATCGATGCTGGTGACCATTACGCTTTTGTTCCGGCGCTTTTCTACAAGCGCCCGGGAGTTGGAGAAGCTCGCAATTACGGTATTGCCCAGCATGTCCGTGGTCTGCGATACCGTATTCGCATAATGAACGTCAATTGTCGCCACTTCCTGATTGGTTCCCGCAGACCGCGAGGGAATCTCGACCTCCACAAGGAGGAATTTCTCCTGATTTGAGTAGATCTGATTGAGATTGGCGATGATCTCCCGTCCGTTGATCTCCGCGTGACGGCCCAGAACACGGATGGGTCGGATCCCCGGGGCGCACCTGATCTTGACGACTACTTCCCGGGCCACAACCGAGAGAACATCACCGAATTCGTAGGAGAAGATCCTGGCGAGATCCGTTGCATTCTCGGCGAAGGCGTGGTTGCCGTCGCTTTGCCTGGCCAGATTGAACATGAGGTCTTCGTTGTAATCGTGTCCCAGGCCGATGGTGGTCACGGAGATGCCCTCCTTGGCGAGAGACCAGCCGAGGCTGCCCAGCTCTCCGGAGCTGCTCGGTCCCACGTTGGCGAGCCCGTCGGATACGAGGATCACGCGGTTGACGCGATTGCGCTCGATGAATTTCCGTACCTCGTAGGCCCCCTTGCTGACTCCCGCGAACAGCGCGGTGTTCCCCGAGGAGTGGAGGCTGTTGATCTGGCGGTAGATCTCGGAACGATTTCGAACCTTGGTGGCCGGAATGAGGACCTTAACAGTGTGGTTGTATGCGACTATCGATACAATGTCGTCCGGGCCCAGCCGGTCCACCGCCATGATGGCCGCTTCCTTGGCCTTCCTCATCTTCTGTCCGCTCATCGAGCCCGAGCGGTCCAGTACGATGGCCACGTTCACCGGTGTCCGGGTATCTCCTTCCCGGATTTCGAACCCGGTTAGGCCGATCTTGAGATATGCGGTCTGCACGGTTCGCTCGAGCATGACGGGAGTGCTCAGCTCCACGTCCAGGCGAACCCGGTCCGCGCTCGCAACGGCGCTGCCGAGCATGATGAAAATGATTGCGACCGCGGCCAGTGTCACACGGCTTCTTGTTTTTGGAGATGTCATTTTTTGCTCCCTTTCTTAATACCGCCAACTGCGGCGGTCTTGCTACCCTTTGTTGATGATACGAAGGAGCGCAGAAATAGTTGTTCGAGCGTTGGCAAAAGAATTGTAAAAAGAATGCAAAGCCTCAAGAACTCTTGACGTTATCGGGAGGTTTTGCTAAATAACCATGCGATATTTAATGGGCTTTTGCCATTTAGCGGTTCCTGCGGTTTACGGTGACACGGTTCTTGGAGGCGACTGAAAAGATGAGCCCACATCTGCTCGCAATATCTTCAGGGGGAGCTCTCGTCGACCTCGACGGTACCTTTTTTATACAACTCGGCCTGTTTCTTTTCATGTTTGTCTTTCTTTACCTCGCGCTGTTCCGCCCTGCGATCAGGCTCATTGAGGCCAGACGTGAGGCCACGGATGGCACAAAGGAGAGGGCGATCGCGATGAGGAAAGAGGCGGAGGGGTTCAGCGACGAGGTCGATCGACAGATCCTCGATATCAAGAGCGCCGCAATTCTCGAGCGGGACCGCATGATCGAGCAGGCCAGGCGTCGGGATCGCGATCAGATGGCAGCGGCGAGGGAGAAGTCCCAGAATGCAACGCAGGCCGCCAGAGAACAGATGAAGAGGGACGGTGAGATAGTGAGGAAGGAGCTCGAGGCAGAGGTGGAGACCCTTGCCACGGGCGTGGCAACCCGGATCCTGGGGCAGTCTTTCTAGGAGGATGGGAACAGCGATGGATCACAAAACCCACGAAACCCATGAAGCCCACGGGTTGAACTGGTTCGATTGGGGCAACAAGGAAGATCCGGCGCTCGGGTTCATGATCATCAACTTCGTGCTACTTTTGGTAATTGTTTACATGATCATGCGTAAACCCATCTCCAATATGGTCACGGCGCGCAAGGAAGGCCTGGAGGAGGCGCTCAGAGAAGCCAACGAGCTTCGAGAGGAAGCGCAAAAGGCGCTGCGCTCGGCGAAAGAGAGAACGGATGCCCTCGATCTGGAGATGGCAAGAATCCGCGAAGACATCCTTGACGCCGGTTTAGCCGAAGCCCGTCACATCAGCGAGGAAGCGGAGCGCCGCCTCAAGAGAATGGAGGACGAATCCGCAGCCCTGCTGAAGCAGGAAGTGGCTCGCATGTCCGTCGAGATCCGACGGGAGGTAGTCGATGCAGTCACGTCCACCGCGCAGCGCGTCATTTCAGAGAAAATCCAGGCTTCGGATCATGATCGCCTGGCCGAGGACTACACGAAGTCGATGAACGAGATAACCTCGCCCGCGAAGGAGCAGTGAGGCCTTAAGAATGATTAGCGGAAGCATAGCGCGTAGATGGGCAAGGGCGCTTTTTGCCATCGGCGAGGAGCACGGCAACCTCCTGGGCCTTCTCAAGGAAGTGCAGCGGGCCGCCGACGCGTGGATGGACAGCGAGGAGCTTCGCGATACCATGACCAACCCCCTGATCGACGCGAGGGCGAGGCTCGCGGTGTGGGATTCGCTTGTCAGGCGCATCGGCGCGTCCAGGCTGGGAAAGAACTTCCTGATGCTCCTGTTCGACAAGGCCAGGTTAACCGAGTTGGCGGGTATCGCCCGCGAGCTTGCGGTGCTCGTTGACAACAAGGACAACCGGTTGCGAGCCGAGGTAATCGGCGCGGTTCCGGTGAGCGAAGGTGTGGTGACCAGGTTGAGATCGGCGCTTCAACGAAGTACCGGCAAGGCGGTTATGATGACCACGCGCGAGGATCCTTCCATCATAGGTGGAGTGATAACGCGAGTGGGGGATCTGATGTACGACGGGTCCATCAGAACAAGGCTTTCGAGAATGAAGGAGGGGATGCTGGGTCGGAGCGGTTGAACCCCATCCCGGCGGACCACAATACCAGGCTTCGCGATAGCGGAGCCGATACACGGGTGAGCGGAACATGCAGCTTCGAGCAGAAGAGATCAGCAGGATCATAAAAGAACAGATCGAGCAATACGATCAGGCGGTGGAGGTGATGGAGACCGGCACCATCCTCACCGTCGGTGACGGTATTGCGAGGGTCTACGGTATGGATGGAGCCATGGCGGGCGAACTGATCGAGTTCCCGCACAACGTCATGGGGATGGTGCTCAACCTGGAGGAGGACAACGTCGGAGTGATCCTCTTCGGCGAGGATTCCGCGCTTCGGGAGGGTGACCTCGTCAAGCGAACCGGGCGCATTGCGGATACGCCGGTCGGGAAAGAGCTTCTCGGACGGGTGGTCGACTCCCTGGGACAACCCATCGACGGCAAGGGGCCGATCAACTCCAAGGAGCGTTCGCGTATCGAGGTCAAGGCGCCGGGTATCGTACAGCGACAGCCGGTGCAAGAACCTCTTCAGACCGGTCTCAAGTCGGTGGATGCGATGATTCCCATCGGGCGCGGCCAGCGTGAACTCATCCTCGGAGACCGGGGTGTGGGCAAGACCGCCATCGCGGTGGACGCCATCATCAACCAGCGCGAAACCGATGTGTTTTGCATCTATGTTGCCATAGGGCAAAAGCAGTCCACGGTTGCGCAGGTTGTGGCCCGGCTGGAGGCCGCGGGGGCCATGGAGTACACAACGGTGATCTCCGCCACCGCGTCCGATATGGCCCCGTTGCAGTTCCTTGCGCCGTACACGGGCGCCGCCATGGGCGAGTACTTCCGCAACAACGGGATGCACGCTCTGGTGGTATATGACGATCTCTCCAAGCAGGCGGTCGCCTATCGCCAGGTGTCGTTGCTGTTGCGTCGGCCGCCCGGACGAGAGGCGTTCCCCGGTGACGTGTTCAACATTCACAGCCGTCTTCTGGAGCGCGCGGCCAAGATGCACGACGACCTCGGGGGAGGCTCCCTCACGGCCCTGCCGATCATCGAAACGCAGGCGGGAGATGTCTCGGCGTATATCCCCACAAATGTCATTTCCATCACCGACGGGCAGATCTACCTGGAGCCCGACCTCTTCTTCGCCGGTCAGCGGCCCGCCATCAACGTGGGTATCTCGGTTTCCCGCGTCGGCGGCAACGCTCAGATCAAGTCCATGAAAAAGATCGCCGGTCCCCTTCGACTGGAGATGGCGCGCTTTCGGGAGATGAAGGCGTTCGCCCAGTTCGCGTCCGATCTTGACGCTGCTACTCGGGCGCAGCTCGAGCGCGGATATCGCCTCGAGGAGCTGCTCAAGCAAGGTCAATATTCCCCGCTGTCGGTGGGCAGACAGATCCTCGCCATCTACGCCGGGGTCAACGGTTATCTGGACAAGGTTCCCGTGGATATGGTGGGCAGGTGGGAGAAGGAACTTTACGAACACGTTGATAGCACTGCCGCAGGCCTCATCAGGTTGATCGAGGAAAAGAAGGTGCTGGACGATGAGGTCGAGGGAAGCATCAAGAAGGCCCTCGATGAGTTTGCCGGGATTTTTTCAGCTTAGGAGCACATGACGCTGGTTAAAGATGGCTAACCTAAAGGAAATCAGAAGGCGGATCGGATCCGTCAAGGGAACGCAGAAGATCACCCGCGCCATGAGAATGGTCGCTGCGGCGAAGCTGCGAAAGGCCCAGGAGGCTACGGAGAACTTCCGCTCCTATGCGGATCTCATGTCATCCGTGCTGGCCGAGGTTGCATCGGGAGCGTCCAAGAAAGATCATCCCCTGCTCGAGCGGCGCGAGCCCAAGCGCTCTCTGGTTCTGGTCATCTCATCCGATCGGGGACTGTGCGGTGGTTTCAATTCCAATCTCAACCGATTGGTGACGGATCACGTTGCGACTGCCGATCCGGAACCGGAACTGGCGATTATCGGCAAGAAATCCCATGCCTACTTCAAGAGAAGAACAGTAACCATACATCACACCTATTCCGACATATACGACGGGCCGGGTTTCGACGCGGCGGCGCGAGTGGCGAGGGAACTCTCGTCTGCGTTTGCGCAAGGCGAAGTGGATCGAATAGATCTGGCCTTCAACGAGATGATCTCCCTGGCGAGCCAGAAGCCGGTTGTAAAGCAGCTGCTGCCGATCGCCCCGCCGATTCAGGTCGAGGAAAAAGAGGATGTCCTCGGGCCGGTGGGATTTATCTTCGATCCCAGGCGGAAAGAGCTTCTGGGGCAATTGCTGCCGAGATACGTGGAGGTTGAGATTTACCGGGCGCTGCTGGAGTCACTAGCGGCAGAGCACGCTGCGAGAATGATAGCAATGGAGACGGCAACGAACAACGCGCAGGACATGATCGAGTCCCTTACCCTGGTCTACAATCGGGCGAGGCAAGGCGCGATCACCAATGAATTACTGGACATCGTGGGCGGCGCCGAGGCGCTGAACGACTAGGCTGGGAGCATGAGCAACATGGCTGAGCTTCACAAGGGAAAAATCACGCAGGTCATCGGACCGGTGGTGGATGTAATGTTCGAAGAAGGGGAGTTGCCGACGATCTACACGGCACTCAAGGTCACCAATCCGGGGATCAATGATCAGGAATGGAACCTGGTGATCGAAGTCTCGCAGCATCTGGGAGAGCGAACCGTGCGCACGGTGGCCATGGACGCCACCGACGGCCTGGTACGTGGGATGGAGGTGCTCAATACAAAGGAGCCCATCCAGATGCCCGTCGGCGAGGGTTGCCTCGGGCGAATCCTCAACGTGGTGGGACAGCCGGTCGATGAAAAGGGGCCGGTGGTGACAGAAATGACCTTACCTATTCACCGCGCGCCTCCGACGTTCGTCGAGCAGGACACCAAGGTCGAGATGTTCGAGACGGGCATCAAGGTGGTCGACCTCCTGGCGCCATACCGGAAGGGCGGCAAGATCGGGCTCTTCGGCGGGGCGGGCGTGGGCAAGACTGTGCTCATCATGGAGTTGATCAACAACGTGGCCAAGAAGCACGGCGGTGTGTCCGCATTTGCGGGCGTGGGCGAGCGCACTCGAGAGGGCAACGACCTGATGCTCGAGATGCAGGAGTCCAAACTCGGAACGGGAGAGTCCGTGCTGTCCAAGACGGCCCTTATCTACGGTCAGATGAACGAACCGCCGGGGGCACGCCTCCGGGTGGCGCTGTCGGCGCTGACCGTCGCGGAGTATTTCCGTGACGTGTTGGGGCAGGAAGTGCTCCTGTTCATCGACAACATCTTCCGGTTCACCCAGGCGGGATCAGAGGTCTCGGCATTGCTCGGTCGTATGCCGTCGGCGGTGGGTTACCAGCCGACGCTGGCCACCGAGATGGGAGAACTCCAGGAACGTATCACGTCCACCAACAAGGGGTCCATCACCTCGGTGCAGGCTATTTACGTGCCCGCAGACGACCTTACCGATCCCGCCCCGGCCACTGCCTTCGCGCACCTGGACGCGACGACGGTGCTCTCGAGGAAGGTGGCCGAGTTGGGCATCTACCCGGCCGTGGATCCTCTGGATTCCACGTCTTCGCTGCTCGATCCGGGTATCATCGGCGAGGAGCACTACAAGTTGTCGCGCCAGATCCAACAGGTGTTGCAGAAGTACAAGGATCTCCAGGATATTATCGCGATCCTGGGTATGGACGAGCTATCGGAGGAGGACAAGATCACGGTGGCCAGGGCGCGCAAGATCCAGCAGTTCCTGTCGCAGCCGTTCTTCGTGGCCGAGCAATTCACCGGCTTCCCGGGTCAGTACGTGGAGATCGCCGATACGATTCGCGGCTTCCGGGACATCCTCACTGGTGAGCTGGACGACGTCCCGGAGCAGGCGTTCTGGATGTGCGGCACCATCGACATGGTTCGGGAAAAGGCCGAGCGCATGAAGCAAGAGGTTGGAGGAAAGTAGATGGGAGAAATCCTTCGCTTGAAGGTGGTAACGCCCGACGGACCGATCCTCGATGAGGAAGCGATCTCTGTTACGGCCTGTTCCGAGCAGCTAGGCGAGTTTTGCGTTCTCCCCGAGCACAGGCCCATTCTCGCCGCCCTTGGCGCGGGCAGGCTCCTCGTAAAGCGTTCGGATGGCGGGAGCGACGATTTCGTGACAGACAGCGGCTTCTTGGAGGGAGGGCCCGACCATGTCAATGTTCTCACCCAGCGTTGCATCCGGGTTTCCGACATCGACATCTCCAGGGTAGTCGAGGAAATCGAAGAAATAGAAAAAGAATTGAGCGAACTTGGCGAAGGTGACGCATCCTGGGATGATCTCAATGTCAACCTGAAATGGGCTCGTGCCAGGCAAAACGCAGTCGATAATAGTTGATCCTGAACTTTTTTCCTTTCTGAGAACACTTAACATTCAAAGGCTCGTTCCGATGTCAAAGTAGGGGTCGAGAATATAGTCTTGTACAGGGTTGGGTTCATGGTAAAATAATTTGATTGGGATCAAATAACGAGGTGAGCAAATGAACGACCGTTTTTTGAGTACGTTCCTTTTGGGATTGTTGGCAATGGTTATGCTTTTCGGTTGTAGTTCGTCAATGCCGGCGGATCCACCGGATGGTTCGACCAGCACGGACACCGACGCGGACACCGACGCGGACACTGACACGGACACCGATTCGGACACCGATACCGACACCGATTCGGATACCGACACCGACACGGACACCGACACGGACACCGATACGAGCTTGAGCTGCGAGGATATCGATCCGTGTGGGGACCACGGAACATGTGTCGATGCCGACGGGGGGATAATGTGCACCTGCGACACCGGATACGACGGTGACTACTGCAACGAGTGCGACACGGGTTACCATGCAAGCGGTTCGGATTGTGTCATGGACGAGACCTGCACCCCCGATCCTTGCGACCACGGAACCTGCAGTGTGGTTCTTGGCGAGGCGCAATGCGCCTGCGAAACCGGTTGGGGTGGCGATCTATGCGATGGTTGCGCTCCGGGTTTTCACAATGACGCAGGGAGTTGCGTTATCGATCAGGTGTGCTCGTCCACGTCTTGCGCCAACGGAGGCACGTGCAGCGACACCGGCGGTGTGGTCAGCTGCACATGCACCGGCAACTGGGATCCCGCAACGTTCTGCTACACCTGCGCATCGGGCTACCATGAGGATGGAGGCTCCTGTGTAGTAGACGAAACCTGCACTCCTGATCCATGCAACGGACACGGCACCTGTGCGGTGGTCGGAGGGTATGCGATTTGCACGTGTACCGCCGCCAACACCACGCTGCCGCACTGCGAGTGCGTCACCGGCTTCAACGACCACGGAGCCACCTGCGATATGGGCTGCACCCTGTGGGGAGTTGACTGCGGAGACCACGGCACCTGCGACGAAACCGGCGTGGCGTACTGCGATTGTGACACCGGGTGGGAGGGTGTAGTCTCCTGCGATGTTTGCACCGAGGATGCCTACGAAGAGAACGATTACGATTCAATTGCACATCTGTTGTCCGATGATTTCTCGGCGAGCGGCCTTGCTCTTTGCGGGTCCGATAAGGATTGGTTTGCTATATATCTGGCCGAGACCGATGTCATTGATGTGTCGGTAACCTTTACCCATTCTTCGGATGGTGATGTCGATTTGTATCTCTGGTATCTGTACGACTCCACGCCGTCCTGGGATCAGAGCAGGGCCTATAGCTACAGCTCGAACGATAACGAGAGCCTGACCCATACCGTGGCATCGGGAGAAGCCGGTAGATATCTCGTGGAGATACGAGGGGCGGGAGCCTTTGTGCGAAACTCATACGATCTTAATATTGCCTCCACGGGGCCCGGGTGCGACACATGTGCTTATCTCGGCAACACCTGCGGTACCTGGGATGACGGGTGCAGCGGCACTATCAACTGTGATTCCCTTTGCCCGGGACTCGGTACCACCCATGTGTGTGAAGAATATCAATGGGGAACCTGTGCGGAGTACTACGACGATCTCCTGCATGGCTGTTGCGAGGGAACCATGCTGCACACGGCAGCTTTTGGAGCCCCAATGGATCTCGATTGCGCCGTATATGGCATGGAGTGCGGGTGGATCAATATCACGGATCAACCGCCGTTGACCGGGTATTTCAGGTGCAACCCCTTGGGCACTTCGGATACTGCTCCTTCGGGAGTATTCTCAACCTGTCCGACCGGCATGACCTGGGCGCCGTGAGTGATAGTTATTCTGGATCGTATTGATTTATGAACGCAATGGACATCTACTGCGACTAATGTAACAGTTTGGTTCATCTTGCGTGTGGAGAATGAGATGAAAAAAAATATAACAATGAGAGAACACGGCAACGGTTCGTTGGGCGCGAGCGAGAAGAGGCCATATGAGAAACCGGCCATCGCCGAAGAGGAACTATACAAGACATGCGTGGTTCTCACTTGCGGTTTGAAATCGGGTGGCCCCGACTTGTGCGCGGGTGCACCCACTGGTAGTTAGATCGGTTCCCTTTCTTATTATAAACACTACATTCCAATGAAGTACACGCTACGAATCGGTGATTACGAGCTAGAAATACTCGTCACCGGTTCGGAGACGATCAGCACAAAGTGGGGTTCGTACGTAGACTCTCATCTGGTAGCAGATGGGTCTTCTCGTCCTCCCGATCTGCGGCTGGAGTTGAATCTCGAGCCGGGTTGGATGAATGAGGATCGGGAAAAAGACGTGAGATTCGAGGAAAGGGACGGAACAGTCCAGAGAGTTCTTGTGGACAAGGTGGTTGCGAGCGGCGTCATTGAGCGCGTCGACAACGGTTTTGAAGGGCGTTTCAGGCTGAACGGAGACACTCCTGAGGTCATTGATGGGGCAGTCAGCATGGGTCTGTCTTTTGTGTGCGAGGAGAGCGGAAACTTGCTTGTCCATTCTTCCGCTGTTTTGAAGGATGGCAGGGCAGTTCTCTTTTCGGGTCCGGGCGGAGCGGGAAAGACGACCATCGTCGAGGAGTTGAGTGAAGGGAAAGACGTTCTGAGCGTAGACAAGACACTCATTGCATTTGATCCGGGCGGCATGGCGATTGCGTACTCTACGCCTCTTGGTGATCGGGATCGTTCAGTATTGAAGACCGATCGGGCTCAGTTGTCGGGCATTTTTTTCATTGAACAGGCTGATGAACACCGAGTTCTTTCAATGACTTCGTGGGAGGCCACCAGAAGCATACTCGGTCAGACAATTACCTTTTCCCGCAGCGCTGTTTCCGTGAATCGCACCATGGAGGCTATCGGCAAGTTGGTCGATCTCGATCTTTCCTACAGTCTCAAGTTTGAAAAGAACGATCGCTTCTGGCCTCTCATTGAAGAGGCGCTATTATAAGGGGAGTGACGGATGAAACGAGAGGATTCGACCGTGTATATACCAAACCCGCGGGTGGCCTACCGAAAGATCGGTGAGCGTTTCGTTCTGGTGAACATCGAAGACAACAATATTCTCAAGCTCAACGAGACTGGCTCCGAGATATGGTCGTGTCTCGATGGTCGGGATATCAATGAAGTGGCGGCCCATGTTCGAGAGGTATTCGACGTGTCGCAAGAGGAAGCGCTGTCAGATGTGCGCGATTTCCTGGAGGATATGAAAAAGCGAGGATTGGTCGAGCAACAGAATCAGGAATAACGGAATTGGTTATCAAACCCAGAGACGCGACTACTATTGAGCAAGTGAGTGATTGCGAGGTAAGGCCCGGATCCTTCTGGGAGCGTCTTCAGGACGAGTCGGATTTTCCGCTGATAGCGTTGTTCTGCGCTACCGAGCGCTGCTGCATGAAATGCGCCCACTGCTATCAAACCGAACGAACAGGTAGAGGGGAACTGGATTTTGAAGAGATAGAGGATCTCCTGGATCAGCTTGCCGCTCTGGGCGTTTTTCGCTTCTCGATTACCGGCGGAGAACCCGCATTGCGAGATGATTTGCATCAGATAGTAGAGGCTGCGTGGAAGCGAAAGTTTCTTGTTTCGCTGAAGACAACTGCGGCGCTTTTGAACAAGCAGGACATAATAAAGTTAAGGGAGAACGGGCTTTCCAGCTTGTCTGTAAGCCTGTACCACATTGAACCCGAAAAGCATGACGAGTTCGTCGGTCGGAAAGGCGCCTGGAGACGTGCGATGTCTGCGCTGGAGACCTTCAGCGATATTGGCGGGATATCCAATATGAGTACGGTGATCATGGACTGGAACACCGGCGCGATCGCTCCGCTCAAGAACATGTGCGAGGAAAGAGGATGGAACCTTGTTGCCGACGCGAAGGTGCTTCTTGCCGATGATGGAGGTGATGCCGTGGTGGGCCTGAGGGCCTCGGGGGACACTCAGCTGGAGGCGATGAAAAACCTTCCCAACGCCAGGCAGCGAAGGCCTGTCAAGGGACCGGGCGACCAGCTGTGTCTGGCGGGAATCACGTCGGTGTACATAAAGCCTACCGGCGAGGTCTGGCTGTGTCCGGCAATGCCCGTTTCTCTGGGCAATATTCGCGATCGTTCTCTTTATGAAATCTGGACTGAATCCGAACTCCGAAAGCAAGTCATCGGGCTCACATGGGGCGATTCGGAGAAATGCATGACCTGCGAGGACAATCGATTTTGCCAGCGATGTCCGGGCGAGGCATTCAAGGAACACGGTTCTTTCACCGCAGCGGCAACGGTGGACTGCGAGGTGGCCCGCGCTCACGCGAGGATATGGCGTGAAGACGGCGGTGATGATGGCTGAGTACTTCCGTCCGTGTGTCGAGGAGTCATCGACACTGGATGAGGAGTGGAGAACCGCTGGCTCCTCAATGTTGCCCTTTGTCCCGCCCGGGAGCAGGTTGCACCTTAAAGAGATTAGTAAAGAGAACGAGTTGGGGATCGGGGAGATCGTTTGTTACCTCGGTACGGACTCGAAGTTCGTGGCGCACAGGATAGTCGGGTTTAAACTGCGCGACGGGAAACGTCTGCTGGAAATACGCGGAGACGCTCTCGATGGGTGTGAGCTCGTTGAGCCGGAGGCCGTCCTTGGTGTCGTGGCGCGGGTTTCCGTTGGTCCGTTTTCGTACGAGACTGACAGCACCGTCGGGAAGGGAGTGGCTCGGTTGACTCTCTTCACGCCGCAGCTGGTGAGAACGGCTGCAAGGGCGGCAAGGCTGGTTATTGTGGCGGGATCCCGACTAAAAACCCTCAGTAGATCCTGAACGCCAGCGCGGTTCCTGCTACTCCTGCCGATCCGGAATTGCCGGGTGAGTATCCGGTGGCGCCGCTTCCGTCTCCCCCATTGCCTCTGGGTAGTTTTGAAATTGAGCAAAGCCTCCCAATTTGATAACCGTATTGAAATGTCAAGAATACCTCACTACCTTGCGAAGATCTGCTATCGGATGAATCGCGCCGACAAGTTGTGGGATCTTTACCTTCGAACTCGGGAAGAACTGCTCTTGCTGCTGGGAAACGACGCGTTCTTTCGAGCGTACAATGAGGTCGCATACAGCAGGTCGCGGTCTTATGCTCCGCTTTCTTCCAGTTTTCGTGAACGATTATTCAAGTGGGAGATCGATGCCATCGAGAAGTACTTTCCACCGGCACCTGCTCGTGTGCTCATAGGCGGAGCGGGCGGTGGTCGCGAGGCGTTTGATCTTTGTCGTCGAGGTTATAGCGTAACTGCTTTTGAACCGGCTGTGCACCTGGTTGAGCAGATGTTTCGTCAAGCGCGAGAGCGTGAATTCGACATGAAAGTTTATGCTGGCGGTTATGAGCAGTTCATCGGTAGGGAGGAGCCTAACGCTCTCCCGGCCTGTGCTGTGCCGCAACTACCACACTCATCGAGTCTGGGGATTTTCGATACCATTTTGCTGGGATGGGGAAGCCTGACCCATGTTCGCAATGCGCGAGATAGGCAATTACTGTTTGCCGAGTGTTACAGGATGCTCACACCAGGGGGATGTATGCTTGCCAGCTATTTTGGATCCCCCCAACAATCAACAGGTTCAAGGTCGGCGTCGCGCCGGGTATTCGATATATCAAAGACCACTTTGCGTCGCGCCTGTGGCAACGAAATCAACGACAGGTTTTTCACTCACATCGGTTTTGGTCACCAATTCAGCAACGCGGAGATTCGAAAGCTCGCTGAGGACGCGGGGTTTGATGTGCTTTACATGAGTGACGAAGAAGGCGGTGAGTATCCGCATTGCGTGCTTAAAAAAGCGGGCACAGGTTAAATTTTGGACGAATCAATTGATTCTGCCTCTGTGGACGAAACCCGACTAAAAACCCTCAGTAGATCCTGAATGCCAGTGCGGTTCCTGCTACTCCCGCCGATCCGGAATTGCCGGGTGAGTATCCGGTGGCGCCCGCGCTGCCGGGCGCGGGGAGGGGATCGACGCTGTTGGCGGCCGTCAGAGCGAGCATGTAGGCGACAGGTGTTGCGGGGGCTCCCGGGATGACGTGGAAGCCGGAGATCGATCCACCGGCGCCACCACCGCCTCCGCCGGCGGCTCCACCGCTTCCGCCGTCTCCTCCCTTGCCCCCGTGCCTGGCGCACCAGAAATTGCCGTCCCCGCCCAGACCTCCGGTACCAGGTGTGCCTCCGGCGAGCCCGATGCCGCCGTTCCCACCGTCACCGGCGCCTGCCGGAACGATGCGAACCTGATCGAAGACAGGACCCGTATTGGAGGAGGTGAGAACGATCACTATTCCTATAGAGCTTCCACCGCCGGTTCCGCCGGTTGCCGCCGGAGGTCCGCATCCGCCTGATCCTCCGCCCCCGCCGGCGCCGCCGAGGTGATCGTCATAGAAGCCGCCCACCCCCGGGAGCATGTCGTAGCCGTTGCCCTGCGTGCCACCGCCACCTCCTCCTCCGTTGGTACCATCTCCACCGTCCGTGCCGTCTCCTGCGGTCCAGATACCCGTCAAGATATTGAAGTACCCGTCGGGATCCGTGAATCCGATTCCGCCCGCGCCGCTGGTGCCACCCGCGCCGTTTCCTCCCGGACCGCCCTCACGCCTGAGGGTGGGGTTGTCGTCACAGAAACTGATCCCGGGCATGGTCGTCGGCGCGTCGTAGGTCAGGTCGCCACCTGAGCCCGCGCCGGGTCCGAAGCCGTTACCTGCGGCCGGATTCGGCACGGCTGCCGCGTACACAGCCGCGTAGTCGCAAACACTGCCGACCATGTAGTCGCTACAGCCGGCGTTTCCGCATGGAGATCCGATTGAACAGCCGGTGTTGGGACAGGAGGAATCACCTCCGTATCCTCCGCCGACATTTGCCATGGAGACCGGGCATGTCTTGTTGCCGCCGTTGCCCCCGTTAGCAAATTGCCCGAAGCAATAGATGGTATTGGCGTCAAACCCGCCGGCCCCATTGGTGCCGGACGTGCCGTCCAGCTGAGCAGGCGAGGGGATACCCATGTCGGCGAGGATCTCCGCCGATGAATCTCCATCAATTCCATCCGCGCTCTGTCCGGCGATCACAGTGAGATCCCAGATGAACAGATCGGGACCGCAGTTCTTGATGAGTACTGTTGTGGATCCGGCTCCGGGGGATGCTGCGTTTGTGCCCTCTATGTCGAATCCGGCTACCTCCGTCGACGTCTGGATTCCGTTTGCGTAGAGAACCGGGTGTCCCGTCGTGGCGGATGTGTTGGTCAACACGACCGGGAAGATCACGGTATCGCGATCGGAGAAATCCGCGTTGTATCCTCCAAAGAGTGAGACTCCCGGAGAAAGATGGACATCCTCGTCGTACACGCCCTGAGCGACGAAGACGGTCTTTCCCGTGGGTGCGGCGAGCACGATACCCTGGCCGATAGTGAGCACGGGGGCGGCCAGGGTGCCCGGATTGCCGTCGTTTCCGTTTTTGGATACGTAAATGTACGTACTCATGTCATCCAGGGTGCCGTCGCAGTTTCCGTCTCCTCCGTGGGCGGTGGGAGGCCAGGAGCCCGCAGTCATTTCGCATTCGCAGCCGTTCAGAGATACTCCATCCAGATCGACGAAACCGAAGAGACAACTAAAAACACAGCCCGGAGAGCTTCCATCGTAGATGCAGTGTGATTCCATGTTGGCCGCCGGCGGGACGCACGGGTGATTACACGCGCCGCAGTGGTCGTCATCGATGTAGAGGTCGCCCGTAAGGAAATCATCATCGATCGTTCCGTTGCAGTCGTTATCCTTGCCGTCACAGATGTCCTCGAGGACCGGTTCACATTCGGTCAAGCTGGTTCCCTCGCAGATCTGCCGGCCCGGGCAGGCGGTTTCGCCGTCCGGGCTGTCGATCCAGCACCCGAAGACCTGTCCCTCGTGCTCGGGCGTACACGCGCAACTCCCGCTGATGGGAGTGCACTGTGGAGTGTTTCCAGGCTCCGTACACTCGAAACCGGCAAGACACTGGTCGTCGCCGAGATCGCAGGGTGTACCGCAACGGGTGTCGCCGTTTGGAAGAGTGACGCACAGTGCTCCGGGATCGGCTATGGCGCAGTCGTTATCGGTTTCGCAGGGCAGGCAAAGGAGTCCCTCGTCCTGCACGCAGGCCGAACCGACCAGGTGAGTGCCGTCGGGACAGTCCGTAATGCGGCACAAAGGTTTTGAGTCCGAGGATTCCGGAACGAAGCATTCTACCGCAGTGGCGAGAGGGAAGACCTCGGCACAGTTAACCCCGCAATCACCGCAGTGCATCACGGAAATATATCGTCCCAGGGCGTCCACGAATGGATCGTCGACGATGCCGTCCCAGTTGTCGTCCGTGTAGTTGCAGATCTCGTCGGTTCCCCCCGCGCTCTCATGACATCCGACAAGAGAGAAGGCCGCGATCAACGTAAAGAGGCCGATTGCAAGAACGGGGAGTGGTCTACATTTGATAGACATTGTGCGCCTCCCCGTCGGCACCGTCATACCCCATGGTGCTTCCGCCCCCGCCGTCGCCGCCGTCGCCGGAGGTTCCAAGGTAGAAGGTGTTATAGAATTGATACGCTGCCGCCGCGCCCGGATATCCCGATGAATCCACGTCCAGCCAGAACCCGACAGTCGAGCCTCCACAACTTCCGCCGCCGCCCCCGCCGCCGCCGCCCGAACCACCGTGACCGCCGTGACCGCCGGACGAAGATCCCGCCAGGGGGGGGATGGATTGATCTTGCGGAGCGAGACTGCCGCCCGCCCCACCGGGGCCTCCCGTTCCGCCGCTGCCGCCAACTCCACCGTTGCCGCCGTCACCGCCGTCGCCGGTGCGGACGACCACATTCTGAATGATGGGCGCCTGAGTCGGCAAGGGAGTCGTTCCGCCCAGGGAGATCACTATCCCGATGGACGGTCCCCCCGAAGTTCCGGACTGACCCGCCGTTCCCGTGCAACCACCGGCGCCACCGCCACCGCCGCCACCGCCAAGCCCATCGACGTATTCGCAATCCGGTGGAGTCCACTCGAACAACGCGCCACCGCCCGCGCCACCACCGCCACCCCCGGAGCCGGGAGCGCCGTTGGTTCCGTCGTAGCCCAATCCAGGGGACCAGAGGGATGCCTGAAGCAATCCCAGCGGGCTGGTACATCCTGAGCCACCGATGCCGTCTTGTCCCGGGAGCCCGGGCTCGCCATCGCCGGCGACTTCGTAGTCACCCGACACTATGAAATGCGCCAGTCCGCAACAAGCGGATATGGGGCAGCCTTCCGACGGGAGCATGGGCCCGCGCGCGTTCCATCCGCCGCTGCCGCCGTCACCTCCGGGTGTCGAGGAAGGGCCGTTCCCGTCCTGGCCGTCCGGTTGAGTGGTAGTGGGGTTGCCGGGGCAAGAGCTGTCTCCGCCATTTCCTCCGCTCACCACAATGCTGCCACAGGTCAAGGATTGCCCGGCGCCGCCGTGAACTGTATTGGCGGCGGTAGATGTGCAGTTGTGAGAGGAGTTTTCAATAGCCTCCCGTGGAAGGTCGCCCACAGTACCCGTGCCTGCAGGAGATGTTCCGCTTGTTCCGTTCGTGCCGTCGATACCGTCCACCCCTTCACCTGCCTCGAAAATCGAATGGGTGATCGATAGCAAACTGCCGCAGTTCAACAGGTAGGCTCCAAAAGAGGGCAGCCCCGGGCCGGGCGCCGAGGCGCCCCTGAAATAGATTCCATCCACAGACGTGTCATCTGAAATGCCGATTCCATCCGCTACCAGAGCGGCGCCGCCAGGTGCCGAGACCCACGATGGCGTGTGGACTTCTGTCACGAAGGAGTTCGGATCCAGGGTGAGGTAATCGGGGGCGTAGCCGCCATGTATCTTTACCCCCTCCCGAAGGGTGAGTACTTCCTCGTACGAGCCGGCCGCCACGAAGACGTGTGGTCTCGGGCTAACCGTGGACAGTGAGGCGTAGGCGGCGTCGACGGCGGCCTGAATTGTTTCCATGGGGTTCAGGTGGGAGCCGGGTGCCGTGTCGTCGCCGCCGGGAGTGACGTAGAAGCTCTGCGCCACGATACCGTCCGCGCCGTCACAGTTGGGATCAACGTCTGTCGGTGAAGCCATCGCCGGGCCCGGGTTATCGAAGAGGGATTGGAGTATGCATTCGCAGCCTGTGGCGATCTGCAGGTCGGCGTCCATGTGATCTCCAACATGTAGCCCGTCGAGAATGTCCACGCAGAGCATTGCGCAAAGGGGATCGGTCGCCGGACCGCCGCATATCAGATCTCCCACGGGAAGTGGATTCAGGGTGCAGTCGATACCGCATCCACCGCAATTGTAGATGTCGACTCCGTACATGCCGAGAGTGTTTACGAAGGGATCGTCAACGATGCCGTTGCAGTCGTTGTCCTGGGCGTCGCAGATCTCATCGCTTCCCTCACAGGCGCCCATCATGCCGTCATCGCACCAGGCTGTTCCATAGCAGATCTCCGTGCCCACCGGGATCTCGCAGAACATGAAGAAGGTGTCGCCGGGCGTGCACTGGCATATCCCGGATGGCGGGACGCATATCTTGTCCTCATTGCAGGTGTAGCTTGTTGGACACGCCTCGGTCGAACAGGACAGGGTGCACCTGGGCTCGCCGCCGATATTGGCGCAAAGGGCGTCGTCGAAGTCGCCGCATTCCTGGTCTTCGAGGCAGCTGCGACAGAGGCGCTCGCCGCGGTTTACGCATGTCTGCGAGTTGGAAACCGTGTAGCCCTCGATACAGGAGGTCGCCAGACACTGGGGAGCCCAGTGCAGGAGTCCGCAATCCAGGGAAACCGTAACGTCGTCGGCGACGCACGGGTTTTCACACGCGCCGCAATGATCCACGTGCAGGTACAGCCCGTTCTCGTCGAGGAATGGTTCGTCTACTGTGCCGTTCAGATTATTGTCCAGACCATCACAGATTTCGTCGGAAGACTCCGGGCCGGTGGGCGCTGTGTACGAGTCTACGATGTCAGATCTTCCGCATCCGAGGATCAGCGTAACGGCACACGCTGCAAAAATAATCTTCAATGTTTTCATGGTGAAGACAGTATAGCTCCATTTTATTCGCAACTGTTGAGTTTAGTGACCGATTAAAGAGGGCAAAGGGGAAGTGGATTCCCAGGGACAGAAAGGAGCGAATAAATGCCCGATGATAAGCCACCGGTCACCTACGATTTTCACCAGGCGAGGATTGCGGAGGTCAGGCATCTGACCGACTCTCTTGCGGTCGAGGAGGTATTCGGTCCGAAAGGATCCGTGTCTCGCTTTGTCGAGGAAGGGTTCCTCATGTTGATAGGTTGCCGGGAGCACTTTCCGGCCATCGCGGTCGCCGGGGCCACTGAGGATGAAGTGGAGACTTTCAAGAAGCTCCTGTTCGCCCTGCAGTCGGCGGAGGCGATCCGGCAGGCCAGGGCGCTCCTTGCAGGGGAAGGCGAACATGGCGAGTGCGTACAAGCGGTGGTGGCCGTCAGGGACAGGATCTACACGCTGGCCCGAAATGTGGCCTCCACGTTGCAATCCCAGGCTGCCCTCGCTTTCGAGGAAGATGACGACGACACCCGGCGGGCCATGTTCCGATCTCGTTTTGAAAGGAGGCGAGGGTGGGGGTTTCGCACGAATCGGGGATTCGGCGAGGTAGTGGAGTTGGGTTTGAAGCGGTACTAGCGCGGCCTTGTCTTTTCCCACCACAGGCGATTGTGCTCGCGCGCGTAGCTTTCGGATACGCGACCGCTCAGCATGGAGAAGAACGCGGGGCGTTCTGTCGAGTTGAAGACAGTCATGTAGATATGCAAGACAAGAAAGGCCACGGCCGTCATGACCGCGGCAAAGTGCACGGTTATGGCCCAGCGAATGATCTCCTCGCTGCCCGGCGCGAGTGTGATAACCAATCCGCTTCCCACTATCAGCACGATCAGCACGGCGATCCCGATGCCGAACAGTTTCTGTCCAGCGTTGTATTTCCCCTGGGGAGGCAGTTCTGTTTTTGAGCTCAGAAACATTTCCCTCGGCTTGAGCCTGAGCCATCGAAGATCTGCGCGGTTCAGCGCGAGCTCGCTGAGGAAAGGAATCAAGTACCGCCTCATGCCGAAAAGACCGAAGATAAGAAGAACCAATAGCCAGACGGCGCCGATGATAAAATGCAATTGGAGCATTGCCTGACGAGATCCGAACATGGAGAGCAGGGCGTTGTTTACTAAATCGGGCGTGACCCTGTACTTGCTGGCCCCGAGCAGGCCGATTCCCGTTACGAGTTGAAAGAGCCAGATGAGCGCGTTGAACCAGTGCAGCGCGATTACGGGTTTGTCGTGACGCTTCAGCGTCGGCCTGGCCGAAAGCTCCTCGCCCCCGGGCTCCATGTCGTCGGCTTCTTTTTGTTTTCTTTTCAATAATTGACGAAAAAAAGAGATCACCGCCCCCGTGATGACAAGTCCAATCAGCCCCATCGAACCCGGACTTACAACGCTTGCGAGGATCTTTCCCTCGATCGGAGATTGCAGTTTTTTGGGATCGGGTGGGTTCTCGGAAAAGATCAGGTCCAGCACCTCTTTTTTTCCGGCGTGAAAGACATTTGGTTTTGTTTTCACCTCGTCGGTTTCCAGTTTGGCGACGTGGTGAGTCGACAGATATCGCGAGACAGCGCTATCCTTGTCGTCCAGGTCGCCGAATATCCGGGATCCGGCCGGGCAGGTGGCGACGCACGCCGGTTGCTGCCCGGCGTCTACTCTCGGAGCGCAGAAGTCGCATTTTTCGACGCGGCCGAGATCCTTGCGATACATCCGGGCGCCAAAGGGGCAAGCTTCGATGCAGTACCCGCACCCGATGCAGGTTCCCGGATCCACGATGATCCTGCCGCAGTTGTCTCGAAAGGTGGCTCCTACCGGGCAGACGTCCAGACACGGCGCGTCCTCGCAGTGTCCGCACAGGCCCACGTAGTGCGTGAACATGATACTCGATTGCGAAGAGGAAGGCGGCATGGGACGGACCCAGTTTCGGCATAAATCCTCCGGCAGGTCCCATTCCTCCTGGCACGCGATCACACAGGCGCCGCAGCCCACGCATCTGTCCATGTCGATTATCATCGCCTGTTGTGACGACATCAGCAGCTATCCTTCATGTCCCATTCGAACTCGAGCGTGTCCTTTTCGGGTTCGCACAAGGAATTGTCCTTTTTGGGGCTGTCGACATGCCTGGGAGCAGGAAATAATTCCTCCTCGTTGAGCGGCGTCTTGAAAGTGGATCTCTCGACGCGACACGCGTCGGTTTCTCCCTTTATCTCCTTTCCATCTCTGGTGGTAAACCGCACGAAATTCACTCTGAATCCCGTGCTCCCGGTGGGCGGATCGGCCTTGAATCGTCTTGTCAGGGAGTTGTCCGAGATTCCCCGCCCATGCGCGCGCTTCATCGCATGGGACTGGCATCCGAATCCGTGCACCGAATAGACTGCGTCGGTGCGGATGGCCGGCGTGGCCAGAATACGGATTGGTCCCGTGCGAACACCGTCCTTGTTCTCGATGAAGACTTCGTCTCCGTCGGAGAGCCCCTTGGCTCTGACAACCCCCTCGTTGACCCACAGCACGTTTTGGGGATCCTTGCGCATCAACCGCTCGATGTTCTGAGTGCGGGCAAAGGAGTGATACGGGCTTCGTCCGGCGACAAGCCTGAACCATCCCATGGGCGGCTGCGAGACCGGCTCGAAGATCGGCACCGGGTGATAACCCTTGCGTTGCATGATTTCCGAGTACAGCTCGATCTTTCCGCTCGGGGTTTTGAAACGAATCTCCTCACCGAGGTTTATGTACGGGTGTTGCTCGTCCAGGAGGTGGATTCCTTTTTGCGCAAGCTGTGCGCGGCTTATTCCCAACGGCGCCAGGGTGGCATCCAGATATTCCTTTACATCCGGGTGGACGAAACAGTCGGTGTGGCCCAGACGGTGGGCCAGCCGGCGGGCGATCCAGTAGGGATCCTTTGCCTCGAAGCGCGGGGGCACAACCGGTTGGCGCAACGCAACAAAGGGTTGTGGGTGATCCTTTACCGCCAGGATATCGTCATGGCGTTCCAGGTATGTCGCTTCCGGCAGGATCAGATCGGCCCAGAGCGCGCCTTCGGTCGGGGCGATGTCGACCATGGTGATGAAGTCGACCTTTTGCATCGCCTCTCTGGTTTTTCGGGGGTCGGGCAGGGACTGGATCGGGTTGACCCCGTAGAGCACCCACTGCTTGATGCGCGCGTCCTCGCCGAGGCTGGCCTCGACTATCTCCTGGGAAGCCACCCCGAAACGCGTGAACGCATGTTGTCCGGTTGCCACGCTCTCGGCCATTTCTCCATGCCTTTTCGGGCAGGGCAAGGGTCCGAGATCGATGTCCGATCGGAGATAGTAGCCGCCTGGTCGTCCCCACGAACCAAGGAGCGCTACGAGGATGGCCATGGCCCGACTCCGCTGAGTGTCGTTGCCGTACCACGCGCTGAAGCGACCGCAGTGGATCAGCACATCAGGTTTCCTCCGGGCCATTTCCCGGGCTTCGGCTACGATCACGTCGCGCGGAATCTGGGTTGTATCTGCGGCCCAGTCCGGCGTGTAGCAATGAACCGATCGGCGAAGTTCATCGAGGCCGGTGGCATACCGGTCGATATAGTCCTTGTCGTACAACTCTTCGGTGAGGAGCAAATTGATCCAGGCGAGTAAAAGGGCCGTGTCCGTACCGGGTCGGATGCTGAGCCAACTGTCGGCCTTGCTGGCCGAGACGGACATGCGTGGATCCACGACCACGAGCCTGGCGCCGTTGTCTATTGCCTCGGAGAACTCGGCCACCTGGCCGGTCTGGATGTTCTCGCCGATGTGCGAGCCGACGAGGACAATCATCTTGCTTCGGGCCATGTCGTGTCGCTCGGGGGATCCGGGCCCTTCGCCGAACGTGAGTTCGAAGCCCACATCGCGCGGACCGCGGCACTGCCCAAACGACGGGACAGCGCGGTTCGGATTGCCAATGTGGAGCATGAAGGCGTTCATGAACCTGGAGGAGAGACCGTGGGAGAAAAGCCCTATCGATCCCGGCCCGTGTTTTTCAATAGTCTCTGCGGTTTTGGAGGCCCACAGATCAAGCGCTTCGTCCCAGGAGATCCGCTTCCATTTTCCCTCACCCCTTTTTCCTGCCCTGAGGAGGGGATATTTCAACCGGTCTGGATCTGTGACCTGATACCGGCCTGCAATGCCCCTGGCGCATAGCTTTCCCTTATTCCTGGGATGGTCCGGATTGCCCCGGACCCGGATTATTTCACCGTCGCGGACTTTGGCCAGAATACCGCATCGCCAGAGGCACATGTCGCATAGTGACGGGATCTCTTCGGCCGGTTCGATTGTGGTTCGATCCTTCCCGAGATCGGGAGAACCGGCCCGCGCAATAGTGGGTACTATTGAGGGAGCGATAGCCGCCGTGCCGAGAGCCTTGAGTAATTCCCGTCTTTTCATGACATTTTCTTCAACATTTCTGTCTTGAAGATATTTCCCCTAGTCATTAATTTCGATGATATTTCCCATATTCATCAATTTTGATGACCCCCTGAAACGGTGCCAGTCACTTTTGTTTTTCTTTTATCTTACGAGATTACACCCTTCTATAAACCTGCGTGCTTTGGACAGTACAGGGTTGAGTGCGCTGAAATTCCTCGAAAAGTATTGACAAGTTGCTAGCAGGTCATAAAAAGGTCCAACGAGCGTTGGGCAATAGGGTCGCTTTCACAATCTGAATATCACATGCGATTTCCTGCGAAAGAGGGACAAAAATGAAAAAGAACATCGAGACAGACGTATTGATAATTGGCGGCGGGCCTGTCGGCATTCAGGCCTCGCGCATGCTTCGTACTTCAAAATCGAAGCCCAGTGTTCACGTGGTGCGGCCCGAGGACTACTCGATGGTCTATTGCGCCATTCCCTACGCCATAGAAGGTCTCATACCCCTCGAAAAGACATTCAAGAAAGACTCGTTGGTAACTGATTCCGGGGCCGAACTGCTCAGGGGAACGGTCAGGTCGGTCAATGTGAGAGACCACATCGCGATACTGGAGGATGGTCGGGAGATCGCCTACGGGAAGATGCTTGTTGCTACGGGAGCAACGCCTTTTCGACCGCCCATGCCCGGGATCAACGCCCAAAACGTATTCACGGTAAAAACCGAGGCGGACACCAGAAAAATACTGTCTCAGCTCACAAGAAACGCACAATGCGACACTCTGGATCCGGCCACCCTGTCGAGGAAGCCACAAAAGGCAATCGTGATCGGCGCAGGGGCAATCGGCATCGAGCAGGCCCTGGCTTACCGAGCCAACCAGCTGGAAGTTCACCTGATCGAAATGCAGAATCATGTGCTTCCGCATCTCATAGACGCGGATATGGCCGGTCCGGTGGCGGAGCAGCTGGTACAGGCCGGGGTGCATCTGCACCAGGGCACCAGACTCGAGTCACTCGAGGGAGATCAACGCATAACGAGGGTTCATCTTTCGGGAGACAAAATCATCGATCTGGACCCGAAACAGGACTTTGTGGTCATTTCAATCGGAATGACACCGGTAATTGATTTTCTGGATGCCTTCGAATTTGAGCAGGTCTCTGATGGTCTGGTGGTCGACAAATATATGAAAACCAGCGCGCCTGATGTCTGGGCTGCGGGGGACTGCGTGAGCTATCTCTCTGGAATCGACGGCGAGCACCTGGGAGGCAAGCTCGCCACCAACGCTGTTCCCATGGCAAAGGTAGCTGCCAGAAACATGATGGGAACCCCCGCCGTCTACCCCGGTTTTTTTAATGGCGCCGCCACGATTGTCGGGAACCTGCGTGTTGGAGGGACCGGATTCACCGAGACCTTTGCCAACAGCCGGGGCATGAAAGTGTATACGTCCGATGTAACCACCACTGCCAGGTTCCCGATGATGCCGGATGCTGGAAGTATCAAGATAAAGTTGATTTTCGAAAAGGAGAGCGATCGTCTCGTGGGGGCACAGGTGCTGGGCACGGAGGCTGTTGCCGAGCGGATCGATCTGCTCACTTTTGCAATTCAGCGTGGAGTCACAGCTTCGGAACTGTCGGAACTCAGTTACAGCGCGCAGCCCTGGCAGACGTTTTTTCCAGCGCGAAACGCCATTGTAGAGGCGGCCACTCTGGCGGTCTCGAGGGGGCAGGAACAATGAACGCCAACGAGGCAAGAAGTATCGCGAAGGACAAGGATTTGCAGGGTTATGTCAAGGCGGCCAATATGGCCAAGCTCTTTTCGGACCCAATACGACTAGAGCTTCTCGATGCCCTCGCACAAGATTCACGCACGGTGGATTCCCTGGCGCAGATCTGTGGTTTGCCGCTCAAGAATGTTTCCCATCACCTTCAAAAACTTCTCGGAGCAGGACTTGTTGACCGGGTAAAACTCGGCCGTCGTGCCCTGTATTCCATTTCAAATGATGCGATCCTGTCATTCTGGTCCACGTTGAGACAATTCACCCATCAACTGTCGGCGCCCACGAGCCCGATTTCCGCAGATCAGTTTGGAGAGGGCATCACGTCGGAACACCTTGCGCGTCTCCTTGCACACAAGCGAGTGGTGGTCATCGATGTCAGACCCGCGCAAGAATATGCGAGCGGTCACCTGCCCGGCGCTCTGTCAGTGCCCGAAGAGGACTTGAATGGTCAAATCGAAAAGTTGCCCCGGGGCAAACCCGTTGTAGCTTTTTGTCGAGGTCCGTACTGCAAGCTGGCAGACCGGGCGGTGGACCTGCTTCAAGAGGCCGGATTCCAAGCTCTGCGATGCGCGGATGGAATTGTCGAATGGCGGTCGACGGGCATGTCCATCGAGATAGGCTCCTAGCGCTAGCTCCCGGGCCTGTTTGCAAAGATTCACAACCGACATGCTTGCGAGCAATCATTAATGCAGCGATAATGATATTGGATTCGATTAACTATTTTTTATCGGGGCACGGTCAGTGTTGATTTCTAAACATCCTACTTTATTTGGATTCAGGAGAAGAAAATGCACCTTTTTGCATTGAGAATGGGGCGTCGCAATGAACGCCGGACGGCACGTAATTCCAGGCGGTTTGTATTTGCTCTGGTGACTTTCCTGGCGTTGTGGCTGGCTGCGAGCAGTGCCGCAGCTCAGGCCACCTTGCTGGACGGCTTCGGCGGAGCTGTCGGGTTCGGCGTGGACGAGCTCGACGATGCCGACGATGTTTTCGCGGGTCCAATCAACCTGGGTGCCTTGTTCCCGAGCGGCATTCAGTACGGGCCGGGCGACTGGCTCAATCAGGTGTGGATAAACGACAACGGGAACTTCACCTTCAATAACAATCTGGTGCAGTGGTATCCGTCGCCGGCTCCCGTCACAACGATCGGGGCATTTCCCATGATCGCGCCCTGGTGGGTGGACGTCGATCTCAGGGCTGCCTCTCCGGGACCGGATGACACTATTTACTATCATCAGGATCTGGTGGGAGGTCGCCTGATCGCCACATGGTATGAAGTCGGTTATTACAACAGCAACCCGAGTCTCAGGAACTCGTTTCAGGGAATAATTACCAATCGGGACGACATCAACGCCGGTGATTTCGATGTCGAGTATCGCTACAACCTCTGCGAGTTCACCCTCGGTACCGCGAGCGGAGGGGTTCACGGTTCCATGGGCATGGATTCGGGGAACGGCACCGACTACTGGGATCATCCGGATTCCATGACGCCGGCCATTATTGACCTGTGCACCACCAGCAATGTCGGTGATGTGGGCGTGTGGAGGTTCAGTATTCGCAACGGATCCCATTGCCCGGATGCGGACTTCGATACGATTTGCGACGGCGAGGACAACTGTCCAGCCGACTGGAACCCGCCTCAGACGGACACCGACGGAGATCTGATCGGAGACGTTTGCGATGCGGATGACGACAACGATGGCGTGCTCGACGCCGCCGACTCTGATCCCCTCGATCCGACATTGTGCCAGGATCTGGATGCGGACGGTTGTGACGATTGCGCGGTGGGAACCGACGGCTTTGGTCCGTTGCCGGACTTCGATCCGGCCGATGACGGCGCAGATACGGACGGGGATGGTATCTGCGATCTCACCGATCTTTGTCTCGGGGATAATTCCACCGGCGACACGGACGGCGACGGCATCTGCAATGATACGGACACAGATGACGACAACGACGGAGTGATCGACACCGCCGATTCGGCTCCTCTCGATCCAACATTGTGCCAGGATCTGGATGGGGACACCTGCGACGATTGCGCGGTGGGTACTGACGGTTTCGGTCCGTTGCCGGACTTCGATCCGTTCGATGACGGCCTGGATACAGACGGGGACGGTATCTGCGATCTCACCGATCTTTGCGACGGAGACGATTCCACGGGCGACACGGACGGCGACGGCATCTGCAATGACACGGACACTGATGACGACAACGACGGCGTGCTCGACACCGCCGACTCTGATCCCCTCGATCCGACATTGTGCCAGGATCTGGATGGGGACACCTGCGACGATTGCGCGGTGGGAACTGACGGCTTTGGTCCGTTGTCGGACTTCGATCCGCTCGACGATGGTCTGGATACGGACGGCGATGGTGTCTGCGATCTGACCGATCTTTGCGACGGTGACGATTCCACGGGCGACACGGATGGCGACGGCATCTGCAATGATACGGACACGGACGACGACAACGATGGCGTGCTCGACGCCGCCGACTCTGATCCTCTCGATCCGACATTGTGCCAGGATCTGGATGCGGACGGTTGCGACGATTGCTCGGTGGGAATCGACGGCTTTGGTCCGTTGCCGGACTTCGATCCGGCCGATGACGGCCCGGATACGGACGGCGATGGTATCTGCGATCTGACCGATCTGTGCGACGGGGATAATTCCACCGGCGACACGGACGGCGACGGTATCTGCAATGATACGGACACTGATGACGACAACGACGGCGTGCTCGATACCGCCGACTCTGATCCTCTCGATCCGACGTTGTGCCAGGATCTGGATGCGGACGGTTGCGACGATTGCTCGGTGGGAACCGACGGCTTTGGTCCGTTGTCGGATTTCGATCCGGCCAATGATGGTACAGATACCGATGGGGATGGTGTCTGCGATTTGACCGATATTTGCGCTGGGGATAATTCCACCGGCGACACGGACGGCGACGGCATCTGCAATGATATGGACACTGATGACGACAACGACGGTGTGCTCGACACCGGCGATGTGGATCCCCTTGATCCGTATCAATGCCAGGATCTGGATGGAGACACCTGCGACGATTGCTCGGTGGGAACCGACGGCTTCGGTCCGTTGTCGGACTTCGATCCGGCCGATGACGGGACGGATTCGGATGGGGATGGCATCTGCGATCTCACCGATCTTTGCGACGGTGACGATTCCACCGGCGACACGGATGGCGACGGTATCTGCGATGATCTGGAGATCCTGATAGGCACGGACCCGAACGACGCGGACAGCGACGATGACGGCGTGATCGACGGGGACGAGGTTGATTACGATGTCGACACAGACGGAGACGGGCTCATCAACGCCCTGGATCCCGACAGTGACGACGATGGTCTCTACGATGGCACCGAGATGGGGATCACCACGGCCGATCTGGATCCGGACACGGATGTTTCCGCAGGGCATTTTGTCCCGGATGCGGATCCCACCACCACAACCAGCATGGTCGACGCGGATACAGATTCCGGCGGTGTGCCTGACGGGGCGGAGGACTGGAACCTGAACGGGGCCATCGACGCGGGAGAGACCGATCCCAACGATGCGAGTGATGACGTGGCGAGCGTCGATACGGACGGGGACGGACTTTCCGACGAATTGGAACTCACGATTGGAACGGATCCGTACAACGCGGATAGCGACAACGACGGTGTTCTCGACGGAGACGAGCACAACTTTGCGGACGATACGGATGGGGACGGGCTCATCAACGCAATGGATCCTGACAGCGACGGGGACGGCCTCTTCGACGGAACGGAAATGGGAATTACGACGGCAGATCTGGGCCCGGACACTGATGTAACCGCCGGGTTCTTCGTTCCCGATGCAGATCCTTCCACCACTACGAGCATGGTGAATCCGGACACCGACTACGGCGGTGTTCCCGACGGGGTGGAGGACTGGAACCTCGACGGGGCCATCGATGCGGGGGAGACCGATCCCGACGATCCGACGGACGATGTGGCGCCCACCGATACGGATGGTGACGGTATTCCCGACGACTACGACAACTGCCCGGACGACTACAACCCGGGGCAGGAGGATTCGGATTCCGACATCGTGGGCGACGTTTGCGACAACTGTCCGGACGACTACAACCCGGGGCAGGAGGATTCGGATTCGGATGACATCGGCGATGTTTGCGATGATGATGAGGACGCCGGGGTGGACTCCGGACCGGACACGGATACGGATGTCGACACCGATACGGACATCGATATCGACACGGATGTCGATACCGACACGGATATTGACACCGATTCGGACACGGATACGCAAACCGATACCGACGTCAAGATATACGGCGCCACCGGATCCGGAGCGCTCGTCAGTTGCAACCTCAACGGGGCAGGGGCGGATGGTCGTGATACGGGACTTCTGCTCACTCTCATGAACCTGGGCATTTGAGATTACGCGGGGACTATTGATGTTTCTTTTTAAACCAAAGAAGGCACGCACTGCTTTTCCAGGAGAACTCCAATTGAAAAAGTCACTCATCTTATTGGCAATCGTGGTTGTCTTGTTCTCGTCGATACAGGCTCATGCCCAGGACGAGAGTGGTTTCAGTGCGCAGAATTTCCAGTCGTCGCCGGGGCACGACGGCTTCCTCACAGTGGAGGGAGCCGCAGTGGATCGCCAGAAGGTCGGCTTTCGGCTGGGCGCCATGGCGGTGTATCAGTACAAACCACTGGTGATTCGCGGTTGTGACGAGGTTGTCGGCGGAGAGTGTACGGCATGGTCGGACGAGGAAACAGCCATCGTCAAGCATCACCTGATGCTGGAGGCCATGATGGCCCTGTCCCTGGGGGGAGTGTTCGAGGCCGGCCTGGTGGTTCCCGCCGTGCTCTACCAGGAAGGAGACGATGTCGCCGGGACGACCACGACTCCGGGAATCGATGCTCCCGCCAATGTTGCGGGCCTCGAGGACATTCGGCTACACCTCAAGCTGGATCTGTTGCACGGGGTTTTCGGTTACGATGGTGACGCTGTCTCGCTGGCATTGGTTCCGGTCGTCTCGTTTCCGGTGGGAAACGCCGTTTCCGACAGCTCGTTTACCGGAGATTCGTTCATGACCTTCCATCCCAAGTTGGCCTTCGGCGCGCGCGCAGGGCGTGTTCGATTTGGTCTGAACGGGGGATATCTCATTCGAAAGGCCAAGGAGTTTCACATGGCCAGTGTGGGCAATCGGATATCCTTCGGTGGCGCAATGGAGGTATCCATGACGGATCACCTGAGCGGCATTGTGGAGGCGTTCGGACAGAGCGGAGTGCCCTACGACGCCACCGATATGCCACTCGAGGCCAATGGAGCGCTTCGGTACCGGTTCGACAGCGGTGTTGCCATGACGGTCGGCGGCGGCGCCGGAATATTGGCGGGTGTGGGTACTCCACGTGCGCGCGCATTCCTGGGGCTCATGTGGGCTCCTCAAAACACCGACAAGGACGCAGACGGTATACTGAACGAGGAGGACAGCTGCCCGACGGATCCGGAGGATGCAGATGGATTCGAGGATGCGGACGGTTGCCCGGACCCGGACAACGATGGCGACGGAATAGAGGACGAGGACGACGAGTGCCCGATGGATCCGGAGGACGTTGACGGGTTCGAAGACGAGGACGGTTGTCCGGACCCGGACAATGACGGTGACGGCGTTCTGGATGCCGATGACAATTGTCCGACGGATCCGGAGGACGTTGACGGGTTTGAGGATGCGGACGGTTGCCCGGACCCGGACAACGACGGCGACGGCGTTCTGGATGCCGATGACAAATGCCCGACAGATCCTGAGGACGTTGACGAATTCGAGGATGCGGACGGTTGCCCGGACCCGGACAACGACGGTGACGGCATCCTGGATGTCGATGACAAATGTCCCAACGAGAAAGAGGTCTTCAACGGGTTCGAGGACGAGGACGGTTGTCCGGACAAGGGCGCGCAACTCGTCGAGGTCAAGAAGGACAAGATCCAGATCAATGAGAAGATCCAGTTCGCGACCAACTCTGACAAGATAGTCGGGGGCAGGTCTTTCGAAATTCTCGATGCGGTGTTCGCTGTGCTCGACGCCGACCAGGGGATGAAGGTTCGTATCGAGGGTCACACCGATACCAGAGGTAAGCGCAAGCACAATATGAAGCTGTCGAAACGCCGGGCCAGGTCGGTCAAGCGTTACCTGGAAAAGAAGGGTGTCGACGGCGAGCGCATGAAACCCGTGGGCCTCGGACCGGACGAGCCCATCAGTTCCAATGCCACCAAGGCCGGACGCGCGACCAACCGGCGTGTCGAGTTTCATATCACCGATCAGTGATGAAGGGAGATAGCATGTTGTACCGGAGTTTTTTCACGATCTCTTTGCTGGCGCTCGCGCTGGGTTTCGTACCGGTTCTGGCCGGTTGCTCGGATGATGATGACTGGGTGGCGAACAGCGACAGTGATTCCGATTCCGACTCGGATTCCGATTCCGACTCCGATACAGATTCCGACTCCGACTCCGATACAGATTCCGATACCGATTCGGATACCGACTCCGACAGCGACACCGATACTGAATGGGATACCGATGAGGTATGTGATCGCTGGAATGGTGACAGGGCCGATATGTCCGAGGGGTCCTGGAGCGGGAGCGTGGCCGGTTGCGTACAGGGCGATATCTCCAGCACCGGACGGGAAAACGCCCTCAAGCTGGTTAACCTTTACCGCTGGCTGGCCGGCCTCCCCGCCGTGACTCATTCCACAACCAATAACAATTTGGCCCAGGCCTGCTCCCTGCTCATGGACGCCAACAACAGCCTGAGTCACTACCCACCGACCACCTGGACCTGCTACACGGCGGACGGGTCGACCGGAGCCGGCGCGAGTAACATCTCGACGACCCCCGGGGTTCAGGGGGTGGATCTATACATGGTGGATCCCGGTAACTCTTCCACCCTCGGCCATCGGCGCTGGATCCTCTCCAACAGCCTGGGGCCCATAGGCCTGGGCTCCACAGACTCCTATTCGTGCATGAAGGTTCTGGGCGGCAGCGGCAGCGCGGGTGCTTCCTGGACCGCGTGGCCCTCGCCCGGTGTGGTGCCGCTGGAGGCGTTTTCACCCGATAGTGTTTCGTGGACCTCGATGGACGATACCGGCTGGACTGTCCAGAGCGACTCCATCAGCCTGTCAGGGGCCAACGTGTCGATCACTGCGGGGAGCGTAAACAAGCCGATGACCGTCACCAACCTGGCGGGCAACTACGGCAGCACCTACGCCATATCAATGATTCCACAGGGCTGGGATGTGGAGGCGAATACCACCTACGAGGTGGAGATCACAGGCATCAGCCCAACCATCTCCTACTCGGTGCACGTCACCGATTGTCCCTGAAGATTCCTCTGGAACCATGAATCAGCTTACAAAGATCTCTCGCGATCTGGCGCGCAAGGTGGACGGGTTGAAGTTTGAGGCGCCGGTGGCCCATGTGTACAACCCGCTGATCTACGCGCGGGAGCCACACGAGAAATACCTGGAGAAATTTGGATCGGGGAGGCCCGAGGCAATACTGGTGGGCATGAATCCGGGCCCTTTCGGAATGGCGCAGACGGGCGTTCCATTTGGCGATGTCACGATGGCGAGGGAATTTCTCGGTATAGAGGGAGCGGTCGGCAAACCGAGCGCTGAGCATCCAAAGCGCCGGATAGATGGCTTCGCATGCAGTCGTGGCGAGGTGAGCGGAACCCGGGTGTGGACCTGGGCCAAGTACAGGTTCGGTTCGGCGGAGAAATTTTTTCAGCGGTTCTTCGTTGTCAATTATTGCCCGCTGGTTTTTTTGGAGGGCAGCGGGAGAAATCGGACCCCGGACAAGTTGCCTCGTCATGAGCGCGATGCCCTGTTTCCTGTGTGTGATGACGCGCTGAGGAAGACCCTTAGCGCGCTTGGGTCGAGCATGGTTATCGGGATAGGTGTCTTTGCCGAGGCGAGATGCCGCGATGCGTTTGAATCGACGGACGTTCGCATCGGCAGGATCCTCCACCCCAGCCCGGCAAGCCCCGCCGCCAATCGGGGATGGGCCCCCCAGGTCGACCGACAGCTTCAAGAACTGGGAATACTACGGATGGGGTCAAAACCCTCCACTTGACATATAGAGGCCCTGCTAACCTCTTTTTTTTATTGAATCAGGGGCAGAGCAGAGTCTATATGTCAAGTGGAGGGTTTTGACCCCATGTGGCTCTCCCAATTTTGACACGACCTTCATGTTGGCCGGGGGTGACGATTATGAGGTTATTTTCAAAGAGAAGAAATTTAAGAAAGAAAATGCGGATGAAGTGATCGAGATCGGTTGCATCAGCCTTTTTCCCTATGAGGCCGCAGAAGACTGCGATGGTGACGGAGTGTACGAGTGCGGGGGGATTTGTGGAACAGCCTATCGGTATCATTTTGTCGATGAATGTGTGGCCTCGGATCATGTGATGTACAGCTTGTGGGACGAGTCCACATTTGATGAATACGAGCTGGACGAAAACGGTATACCCATTGATGCCGAATTGGCCTTCCACATTTTTGATCTGGAGCCGGTGAACGACCCGTGCCTGGATTCATCTTCTTGTTCGATTTCCTCGGTAGGCGGGGCTTCAGAGATCGGTCTGGCGGCGTTTATGGCTCTCGTGGGTATGGGGTTTCTTTTCGCGGTACGCCGCCGAAGAAGCTAGCCCAATTGCCAGGGATCCAGGGCTGTGGATATTGACAATATGCCACCAATAATGTACATTTATTATGTACAAAAGGTGAATGTAATGACTGATGTCAACGTTACCGAATTCAGGTCCAGGCTTCCGGACTATCTCGCCCGAGTAAAGCGGGGCGAAGAGATTCGGATCTTGCGTCATGGTCGCGTCATGGCAGTGTTGAGCCCGCCTTCTGACCAGCGTGGGCGAGCTCGTGACGAGCTCACTCTATTGCGCGATACGGCTCGTGTGGATGACGTGGACAGTCCCCTCGACCTGCACTGGCACGCCGATGCTCCTGCTTGATACCTGTGCGCTGATTTATGACGCGCTCACTCCGCGCAAACTCTCCAGGAAGGCCCGGGCATCCATCGAGTCTGCTGACATCGAGGGAGATCTCGCATTGAGCGACATCTCTCTTTGGGAAACGGCAATGCTCGTGCGCCATGGGAGGCTGGAAGTGGGGACGGGTGTCGACGAGTTCTTGCGCCTCGCGCTTACCGCGCGCAAGATCCAGATTCTTCCCATCTCTGTCGAGATCGCCGCGCTCTCCTCGTCATTGGATCTCCACGGCGATCCCGCCGACCGCATCATCGCGGCGACGGCTATCGTCCATCGCACCAGAGTAGTTACGTCTGACAAACTGCTCCGCCGCGCCAGGGCAGTCCCGACGCTCTGGTAGTCATTCCCCAAAAAGACTGTGACACTGTTTGGTTGGGGTGTAACCTTCCATACATTGTGATTCCATGTTGAAGGTTTACCTGAGCAACCGTCTGGAGGTCCTGGTCGATGAGCTGGCGATCAAGCTCCGATCTCCGGTGGGTACTCCTTTTGACAATGAGCGAATCGCCGTGCAGAGCGCCGGGATGCGATCGTGGCTCGGCATGGAGCTGTCGCAGCGCCTTGGAATCTTGTCCAACACCAGGCTGGTGTTTCCCAGGACACTTGTGGATGAACTGTTCAGGAAGGTAGTCGACCCCGGGAGTGGATCTGCGGACTCCTTTTCGCCGGATGTCATGGCCTGGTCCATCATGGAGATCCTTCCGGCGATGATCGGGCGTAGCGAGTTTGCTCCGCTGAAGGCGTATCTCGCGGGCGACCCCCGGGGTGACAAGGGCTATCAGCTCGGCAAGCGGATAGGAGAGGCGTTCGACGAGTACATTCTCTACCGTCCGAAGATGGTACTCGACTGGCAGGAGGGCGAAGGAAGAGACTGGCAGCCGGTCCTTTTTCGCGAGTTGGTGAGCAAGCTGGGATCGGATCATTTTGCGTCGTTGTGCAGGCGATTCATGGAGGCATCCGACGCGGGGCAGATCGATGATGGGACCTTGCCGAAAAGGCTGTCCCTGTTCGGGATCTCCATGTTGCCGCCGGCGCACCTGGAGATTTTTGCGGGACTTCCCGCGAACATCGAGGTGAACCTGTTCGTCCAGAGCCCATCAAGGGAATACTTCGCGGACATTCGCAAGAAGGGGGGAGAGCACGAAGAAGGCCGGCGAGAGGGGAACCCGTTGCTCGCGTCTTTGGGGCGCCTCACGCGGGATTTCCAGGTAGCGATGCTGGATGTCGACGGTGACAGGGAGATCGAATTTATAGATTTGTATCGGGACTCCGAACACCCGACGAAAAACATCTTATCAACGATTCAGTCGGACATCCTCAACCTGCAGGTTCGCCGCGAAGGCCAAGTTGGAGAAGGAGATATCGCAGCAAAGGTATTGACGCTGGATCCAGATGACAAGTCGATTTCAATCCACGTTTGCCACAGCCCCATGCGGGAAGTGGAGGTGCTGAAGGACCGGCTCCTCTCCATGTTCGACGATCGGTCGCTTGGCTTGCGACCGCAGGACGTGGTTGTCGTGGCGCCTGACATGAAGCGGTATGCTCCGCTGGTCGAGGCGGTCTTTTCAGGTGGATCGGGCGATCATCCCGCCATTCCGTATCGGGTGAACGTCGGTGGCTCGGCGGCGGATAACTCGGTGATCGACGCGCTGCTTGCACTGTTGAAAATGCCGCGTGCGCGGATGACCGTGCAGGAGGTGTTCGACTTCCTTCAGATGGAACCTGTGCGATCGCAGTTCGATCTGAGCCTTTCGGAGGTGGAGGTGGCTCGGGAATGGGTAGTGGACAGCGGGATCAGGTGGGGGATCGACAGCGTTCACCGTGAGGAGCAGGGACAGCCCGGTTTCAATGAGAACACCTGGCAGTTCGGGTTCGATCGCCTGATGCTCGGCTACGCCCTCCGAGCCGTTGGTTCGAAAACCTTCAAGGGAGTTGCGCCCTTCGATCGGGTGGAGGGACTTGAGGCAGAGGTGCTCGGACGCGTGGCCCGGTTCCGTACGGTTCTTTTCGATACGGTCGCTCCCCTGACCGCCTCGCGAAGTATCCCACAGTGGAAGGACGCGCTTTCACGCGCCGTTGAACGCCTGATCCACGCGAACTGGAAGAACGCTCATCAGCATCAGGTCGTTCGCGAAGCACTCTTCAAGCTGGTCGAAACGTGCAGCGACGCCGGGTTCACCGGGGAGGTGGAACTCGAGATTGTTCGCGACGCCCTTTTGAACAACCTGGAGGAGAGAAAACCTTTCCGTGGCCTCCTGGGAGGAGTCAGTTTTTCCGACCTTCTTCCTGTTCGAAGCATCCCCTTCAAGGTGGTCTGCCTGCTGGGAATGAACGATGGCGATTTTCCCCGTTTTCGAGTTGCGCCCGGATTCGACCTCATGGCGCGGAGCCCGAGACCGGGAGATCGCTCGGTGCGAAACGACGATCTTTCCCTGTTTCTGGAATCGATCCTGGCGGCACACAGCAGACTGTACATCTCGTACGTGGGTCGCAGCGTTCAGAGCAACCGCGAGATTCCGCCCTCGGTGCCGGTGAGCGAGTTGATCGACGTGATCGACGAGAGTTACGAGGTCGCCGGGGGAGCAGGTTCGGCGACGGAGTCCGTGGTTGTGCATCATCCGCTACAGCCCTTCAGCGCGCGTTACTATGACGGGAAGAATCCGAAGCTGTTCAGCTACGCGTCAAGCTACCTGGAGGGAGCGAGAGTCGTCGCGGATTCCGTGGGGGAGGCGTCGGGCAGGAGCTTCATGGATTCGCTTCTTCCTTCGGACGCGGATGAAACTCGCACCGTGAGTCTCGCGGATTTGATCGGGTTCTTCGACATGCCGTGCGCGTACTTCGTGCGAAGGCTCCTGGGAGTGTCCCTGCCCGGAGAGGCCGACGTGCTCGAAGACAGGGAACCCTTCGACCTGAGCCCGCTTGTCGGTTATGAGGCCGGGTCCGGTATTCTGGAAGGGATGCTTGCGGGGGATCCGATAGAGGACTCCATGTCTTCACTCCGGGCGCAGGGGATCCTGCCGCTCGGCACGCCGGGTCGCTCGGCATTTGACAGGGTAGCGCAGATGGTCGCGCCCATCGCGACGGCCAGGCTGGATGATCGGTGGGGAGATCGGTTGGAACCCCTCGACCTGGATCTGGAGTTCGGGTCCGGCGTGGAGCGAACGAGGCTTATCGGCAGGATCTCGGATCTTTACGAGGGGGGCAGGGTTCTTTGCGGTTACGTCAGGGTCAACGACGCCAAAAGGCTCAGGAGCTGGATCTCTCACCTGGCGTTGAATTGCGCCGCCTCGAGAACACATCCCGAAACGAGTGTGTTGATCGGGAGGCCTCAGAAGGGGAGGGACGCCGGTGTACAGACTTTGATTTTTGAGCCCATGGGTCCCGCCGCGCGCCCATTGCTAGAGAGCCTGGTGCGGCTGTACTGGATGGGCCGGCGAGAGCCTCTTCGCTTTTTCCCGGGCGCTTCATACAGATACGCATCGGCCGCAGACAGGAGTGACGGACCCGATCCGGCGAAAGATGCGATGGATCGAGTCATCGGCGAGTGGAGCGACTCCAGCGAGGCGACCAGCCCGGCGGTGCGACTGGCGTTTCGGGGCGCAGATCCTCTCGGCGGGGATCCAAAGAGGCCCGAGGCGGGTTTCGCGAAGCTCTCGTGGACCGTGTACAAGCCGTTGATCGATGCCCTGCGGGCAGGGGGGGGCAAGTGAAGAAACTCGATCTCCCGGGCATGGATCTGACGGGGCTCAACCTGATAGAGGCGAGCGCCGGAACCGGCAAGACGTTCAATATCACGTTCTTGTTCCTGCGGCTTATCGTCGAGGTGGGGCTCGATGTGAACCAGGTGCTGGTGGTCACTTTTACGGAGGCGGCCACCGCCGAGTTGAGATCCGAGCTTCGGGAGAGGCTCAAGGAGGCCAGGCGGGCTCTCGCGTCACAGGGCGAGTCGAACGAACTCATGGCCCAGTTCGTGGCGAGCCTGGATGGGCGCGTGGAGGAGGCCGGCGCCAGAATCGAGCGGGCGCTCCGTGATTTCGACCAGGCGTCCGTCTCGACAATTCACGGGTTTTGCAAACGTATTCTCGAAGAGAACGCGTTCGAGTGCGGGACGCCTTTCTCCGTGGAGCTGATTGGCGAACAGGCTCCCACCTATCTGGATATCGCCCGGGACTACTGGGCTCGCGAGACGTACAACGCTCCTTCGGTGTTGGTGGAGGCTCTCAATGACGCTGGAGTCAGCCCGGAATCACTCGCCGACCTCGTTGCCACGACGACGTCCCAACCTGACCTGGAGGTGCTGACGGACGAGAACAAGTGGAACATCGACGAGTTTGAACGGGCGTTCGCCACGGCGCGCGAGATATGGCTGGCCGACCGCGAGGCCATCGGGGATCTCGTGAGCGAGTCTTCCGGCCTGAACCGAAACAAGTACAGGAGAGCAAGCCTCGCGGGTTGGATCGAGAAGGTGGATCACTACTTTTCCCATGACGAGCCTCGCGCGGTGCCCGACCGGTTACAGACAAACGGCAAATCCCGTGACGGCGTAGTGGCCTTCTCGACGCGCAGGCTGGCGGACAGCACAAAGAAGGGTCACGAGCCGCCGGAGCACAGGTTCTTTGGCGCCGGCCAGGAACTCATTGAGACCGGCGCGAAGATGGACGGCGAGATCATGGCCTTCAAAAAGAGGTTGATCGATTACGCCCGCGAAGAGCTTCCCGCGCGCAACGAGCGAATGGGGGTTCAATCCTTCGACGATCTCCTGCACAGGCTCGATCGCGCGTTGCGTGGTCCATTCGGAGATCGGGTGGTGCGGGAGGTGTCGACCAGGTTCAGGGGAGTCCTGATCGATGAGTTTCAGGATACGGATCGCGTGCAATACCGGATCTTCAAGCGCCTCTTCGGGGGCGGAGATGTGCCGCTCTTCCTGATCGGCGATCCCAAACAATCCATCTACGCGTTTCGTGGCGGTGACATATTCACGTACCTCGAAGCCGCCGGCGAGCCCGAGACCAAAACCTTTACCCTGGACGTGAACTGGCGCTCCGATCCCGGACTGGTGAGGGCGGTCACAGAGCTGTTCGGGCACGTGGACAACCCCTTCATTTACGAAAAGATCGATTTTCCCACTGTCTCCCCTCGCGTGGATTCGAAAGACAGAGCGCGGTTGGGAGACGAGCGGCCGGCTCCGATGCAAATACTGTTTGTGCGGCGCGACTCGCGCCCCACCACCGGCGGAAAGATCACCAAGACGTGGGCGGTGCCCGGCGTGGCGGATCTCGTTGCGAGGGACATTGCGCGGTTGCTTGAGGGAGATGCGATTATTGAGGACAGGGACCGACCCGAGATAGTTCCCCGGGACATTGCGGTACTGGTGCCGCAGAACAGGCAGGCCCTCGTAGTGCAGGATGAATTGCGCAAGCAGGGCATCGCGAGCATCCGGTGGAGCGATGACAGCGTATTTCAGACAGGGGAGGCCGCCGATCTGGCGCAGGTGATGGCAGGCATAGCCTTCCCGTCGAGCGCCGCGAAGATCAAGGGCGCACTGAGCACCGATATGTTCGGGCTGGGATCGCGGGATCTTTACGATCTCGATAAAGACGAGTCCGCGTGGAACGCCTGGGTGGAACGCTTCTCGGACTGGCGGAGCGAATGGGCGTCGCGAGGGTTCATTCGGATGATGCGCAGCTTGCTGGATTTTCGCCGGGACGAAGAGTCCATATCGGCGAGCTCATTGTTGCTTATCGGTCCGCACGGAGAGAGAAAGATAACGAACTGGTTGCACCTGGCCGAGCTTCTCCACGGCAAGAGCCAGGAGGAGAACTTAGGGATACTGGAGCTGTCCAGGTGGTTCGAGCAGCAACGCGCGACCGGCGGTGAGTTCGGGGACTCTGCGCAGATCAGACTGGAGAGCGATGACGATGCGGTGAAGATCGTCACAATTCACAAGAGCAAGGGGTTGCAGTATCCGGTGGTCTATCTGCCGTACCTGTGGGACGGCGCGCTGCGGACGCAAAAGGGCGCACAGGCAAGGTTTCATGATCCTGCACTGAATAACCGACCTCGCTACGATCTGGGAACCGAGAGCCTTGCCGCGCGAAAACTGATCGCCCGCCGCGAAGAGATGGCGGAGAACCTGCGGCTTCTGTACGTGGCGCTCACGCGGGCGCAGCATCTCTGCAAGGTTGTCTGGGGCGGTTTCAACAGCTTCGGATCCAGTCCGCTGGGATACCTGCTTCATAATCCAAAAGACGGCGCGAGCCTCGACGAGGTGTTCGCCCACGTCGGGAGTCTGGACGACGACGCCATTGCACGGCAGCTTCACGATCTGGAGACACGGTCCGACGGAGCGATTTGCGTCTGCCCGCTGGAAGGAGACGAGGTTTTTACGAAGGGTTCGGTTTCCGTCGAGCCTCCGTCTCTCGAGTGCAGGCGTTTTGACGGCGATATATCCCGGGCCCGATATCTATCCAGTTTCTCCGGCATGACCTCGCGCGTCGAGTACCTGCCGGAGGATCTGATCGATGGTCCGGATCACGCCGATTTCCATCCCACGTCTCTGGAGGGGATCCCGCCGGCTGGAGGTATGGAAACTCATGTGGGTTCGAAAGACGCGTTGTTGCACGACTTCGAGGCCTCTGCGAATGCGGGAAGCTGTCTTCACGAAATATTCGAGCGACTCGATTTCACGAACGCCAGGGGTGAGGCTTTTTCCGGCGTCGTGGCGACCGGGTTGGAGAAGTACGGGTTCCGTGCGGACGACTGGAAGGAGCCTGTGTGTGAGGCGGTGGGAGCCGTTCTGGATGCGCCCCTTGGAGAGGACAAGAACGATCTCTCTTTGAGGAAGGTGGGCCTGGACAGGCGCCTCACGGAGCTGGAGTTTCTGCTGCCCGTGAGTGAAACCTCTTCGATGGACGGAGCGCGCCTGGCCGATATCCTGTCGAGGAACATGAAGGACAGATTGCCGGAGGGTTACACCGAGCGAGTAGCAGGCCTCGGATTTCGACAGATGAAGGGTTTCTTCAAGGGGTTCATCGATCTCGTGTTCGAGCACGGTGGCAAGTGGTTCCTCGTGGACTACAAATCCAACCATCTCGGCGATTCGGTGAGCGACTACTCCTCCATCTCGTTGCGCTCGGCAATGGCGAAGCATCACTACTACTTGCAGTATCACTTGTACGTTGCCGCCCTGCACCGGTACCTGCGCTACCGGATCCCGGATTATAGCTACGATAAACACTTTGGGGAGGTGTTTTACCTATTCATTCGCGGGATGACACCGCGACCCGGAACCCGGTTGGGCGTATTTGCGGACAGGCCGACGAGAGATCTGGTGGAGGAGCTTTCCGTCTTTTTCGAGGAGGGATCGATGATGGAGGTCGATCCATGAAATCTGTCATGGACCAGTTCATGGATGCCGGTGTGTTTCGCCCCATCGATGAAGGCTTTGCCCGGTCCGTCTGTCGGCTGTCGGGGGAGGATCGCGACGAGGTCGTTCTCGCGGCGGCAATTGTCAGCAACCTCGCTGGTCAGGGACACACCTGCGCGGATCTGAACGCCGTCGCGAAAGACGGCGCTCGCTGGTTCGGGGCGGGATCTCTCGAGGGGCTCGTATTGCCCGAGCCCGGGGCATGGCTGGAGACGCTGGCGAGCAGCCCCATTGTGGGGAGCCGCGAAGACTACAAGCCGCTGATACTGGATGACCATGGAAGGCTCTACCTGTTTCGGTACTGGGAATACCAGCGACGTCTGGCGCAGAGAATCATGGAGATGGCGCACGGATCTCGATTCATGGTTATCTCCGGCGGGCCTGGAACAGGCAAGACCTACATGGTGGCGGGAATACTCGCCCGGTTGATACAGACAGCCGACGAACGCCGTGAAGATCCTCCACGGGTTCTGCTCGTCGCGCCCACCGGAAAGGCCGCCGCCCGACTGAGGGACTCCATCGTCGAGGCAAAGCGAGCGACAGGGGACGCGGCGATCGAGTGCGAAGAGAGTGTGATCGAACGCATACCCGAGGAGGCGTTCACCGTTCACCGGGCGCTCGGGTGGTCCTCCGTCGACCCTACCCGGTTTTTCCACCACGCGGACAACCCGCTTGGCGCCGACGTGGTGGTGGCGGATGAGGCGTCGATGATCGATCTGGCCCTGATGACCAAGCTCGTCGAGGCTGTGCCGAAGGAAGCCAGGTTGATCCTGATCGGAGACAAGGATCAGCTCGCGTCCGTGGAGGCCGGCTCTGTGCTCGGGGACATCTGCAATGCGGGTGGTCGTGAGGGCGATGGAGACCGTGTGAATACCGAGTTATCGAAGTCCATCGTCCATCTGGTTCACAACTACAGATTTGACGAAAACAGCGGGATAGGGAACCTGGCGAGGGCGATCAATTCCCGGAATCCGGACGAGGCTCTGGACATCCTTCAGAGCGATCGGTTCGACGACGTCGAATTGATCAACACGCCGAACCCGGCGAGCCTGGTGCGCTCCATAGCCAACGAGGTTATCGGCAGACGAAGGGCGCTGTTGGATGAAGGCGATCCGGCGAGACGACTGGCGATGCTGAAGGATTACGGCGTTCTGTGCGGCCTGAGGAATGGGCCCATGGGCGCGGATGAGATCAATAGATTGATTGAGCATGAGGTGTTGTGGCGCGACAGGGTGAGAGCCCGGGATGGATGGTACGACGGAAGGCCGGTGATGATCACCAGTAATGACTACAAGCTGAGGTTGTTCAACGGTGACATGGGTGTTCTGTGCGCAAAAGGCGGTGGCGACGACATGGGGGTGGCATTCGAATCACAGGGCGGCGTGAGGCTCATCTCACCAGCTCGCCTGGGGGAGTTGAAGACGGCTTTTGCTCTCACGGTGCACAAATCCCAGGGATCCGAGTTCGACCATGTGGCGCTGGTGTTGCCCCAAAAGTTATCTCCAGTATTGACCGCAGAGCTACTGTACACAGCGGTGACAAGGGCAAAAAGGAGCCTGACCGTCTACGCTGCGAGGGAGGTTGTACGCGAGGCGATTCTCACCACCGTCGCCAGGTTCTCCGGCCTGAGGGACATGATCTGGTCACGTCAGTAGACAAAAAAGGTAGTCGTTTTGATCGTCATCCAAGGTCCAAGATCCCGCCGTAGTCTGCGGAGGCGGACAAACCAAAGGGCACCGCCCCGGGGATCGTGGATACAAAAAAAGGAAAGCCCTGGAAGGGCGTTACACCCCCGGCCGGAAAGAGCTATCTGTCAACTGTCAGGGCCAGACCCCTTGTCTTCACCTGACCACCTTTTTTTCTTTGCAAGTTCGTATTTTCTCCTTAAATCCATCCAGCATTTGCCGTTGCCGTTCGTTTTTTGCCGCCATTTTCAATTGGTCTGTTTTTCTTTCAATAAATTTAAGGTCTTTCTCTTTCCAGAATTCCCCTATTTTGTAGAACTCTTTTTCTGCACGGGCTAATGTATCCCCACTCCTTATTAACCTATCTAGCCATTCCGAGAACCTCTCTGCAATCTTTCTTCGCTGATCATCTGTGGCAAAAGGAGCTATTGTTTCCCATAGTTCGAGTTCACGTCCATTATCTGTAAAACTATTGATTGACTTAGCACAGTTGCCAGTAACTTCCGTTATATCAAATATCAATTCGCTATTGCATAGTTTATCAAACCATATCAATACGCCCCCCCCCCTAGTCTTTGCCAAGTATTCATTCCCAAGAACTATCGATACTTTCGAGAGTACATCCGACCCAATGATTTTTCTAAATTCGATACTATTTGAAAGAATTTCCAGAACTATTACTCTTTGTTCATTCTCTATAAGTCTTTCAATAAAAAGACTCCGTATTCCGTTCCGCTGATCGGATTGCCATTCTGCCAATGACGTTTCACCAATTACTTCAGCTAGCAAAACCAGATCAATACCCGTTAGAAGTTTATAGTTCCTTCCAGCAGCAAACCTTATCTCAGATGTGACTTTCCCAAAGAGTTCCTCGTTCCTTCTGTCATCCCAAGTTCTGAGATACCCCCACAAGTTCATAAGAACAGTTATAAATGTTGATTTCTTGCTATCATTCTGTCCGACACGCATTTCCCTGCAATCACCAACCAGTTGCTCAATCCAACGGAGAAGTTCCGCCGAGTCACCATCTGAAATTCTTTCTAAATAGTCGGTTGATTCCTTCACTTCCCCGTTGACCAGAAATGAATAAAGAATGTCTTCGTTGACAGCACTCCTTTCTGGAACAGTACCGCAACATGAAATTAACTTCTCGCATATTCCTACATATGCCGGGGTGGTGCTAAATAGATACTGCTTGATTTCCTCCATTTGGCCAATTATGTTATTGTCATTGCAGGTCTGTGCCAAAGTGCTCTCCGCCTGATCTCCATCCCCCCTTCTTACCTCATCATCCAATTCATCGAGAAGACCAATATTGGCCTGACATGCGGAGAAGAAACTCGGCCATTTCTCTGAAATAACTGCAAGGCGCGCATGGACAGGCAGGTAATCATCATTGTTGTACAAGGCAGAAATAGTGTCTATTCCGACCGAAGTTCGTTGTTTTACAAGAGTTCGATTAATCTCAATCCTCTCAATGATTTTCTTTATCAATCGTGGATTGCGAATTTTTGCTTGCCATATAGCTGACTTGGCTTCCATTGGATATTCAAGATCGTTCTTGGATAGGATGTCACTAATAAACTTAGTTATTTGCACTCTTCTTAGCGTAGGAACAACTATGGTATGATCAAACAACTTTCTTGGGATGTCATCAACAGGATAGCCCGGTGCAACAACACTTGAGAAGGCATGCCTGATCACGGATTCATCTGCGGCGATTACGTATTTAGCTTTTTTGCTCAATGACATTCTGAACTGAGAGATTGTTGATGCGAGGATGTCGGGGGTGCATCTGTCAATGTTGTCAAACCAGAGGATAAGTTGCTTCTCTGTCTTGTCTTTCCCCTTTTCTTTTGCCATTGATATTATATCATTAAGTCCATCTTGGATTTGCAAACCCCGGTTTTTCAAACCAGGATAAATAACAGTCTTTGTCTTCATTATTGCGTATGTAATTACAAGAAAAGCTGCCAGGCTTATTAACCCTGAGAATAACCCGATTAGCTCAATATTTTCATTCAGCACAAACAGAAAGGCTAGGAATATCGCAGCAAGTAGGGCAAAGCCGATGCACAGCCAGACACTGAATAAATTGTAAGAAACGCTAATGCTATGACTATCATAGAGAAGCCCAATCTTCTTCTCCGCGGATTCTTTGTCCAAAAGAGCATAAGCTGTCTTTTCATAGAGTAAATATTGGAAGTTCTCTCCAGCAGCTGGCCATAACTCAATTACTTCCACCTCCAAATCTTCATTCCTCTCTTGGAGGAGATAGGAAATGCCTGACTTTCCAGAACCCCAATCACCTACTAGACCGATTACTGAACCGCCATCACATTTTGAGAGCGCCACATCTAGTAGTTCAGCAACGTCCCTGTGGCCTAGAAGATCTTGATCAGATGTCTTGATTGGCTCGTGGCTGAAGAGCTTCATACTCATGGCATTGCCTTTCTGCTCATCACTCCCCCACCCTCACACCAACGGAAAGTGGTCACTATACCCATCCAGATCCAGATTCCCTCTGGAGGGCCTTCCGAAGCGGTGGGGTTTCTTCTTTTTGCCTTGTTCCATTGCGGGGAGCCGGACGACGGCTACCGAGTCTCTGTCGATTTTCAGGGGGCCGCTGCCGATGAGGCCTCTGGAGACGAGGATCTGGTCGAGGATGAGGTACTTGCCGTCGTGGTGGTAGGAGCCGTCATTTCCATCGTCCGCAGAACACAGAGGCCACATGAGGTTGACTGCGCTCGCTTTGCGATGCTCGTCGACGCGGCCTGAAAAATACAGCTCGCTGTATTTTTCCGACAACGCGTTGAATTCGTTTGCAGGCAAGAGGCCCCCCGTTTGATATGAAGTGGACTACGAAATGATAGACCGCGATGAAACTGTAATCAACAGGCGATGATCCTTTCATATTGGGTCTAAGGGACATTCGACGGGGGCAAAGAACCAGCAAACCCCAAAAGCCCGCAAACCCGTGCCAAATATGATGGCACCGCTCCCCATGTGGGTCTGGATCACATATCCAACCCTCTAGCCGACCCCTGAACCCACGGCACCGAAGCAGAGAGGTCAAAATCTGACCCCTGGACCCTCGGCAAGGGTTCCTGAGCGACGGAAAGGGCCGATTGACGCCGCTGACACGCCCGGGTGGGCACGGAACGGATCGAAAACGCATTACTTCGCCCGTTCCGGGGTTTACTTCGTTATTTGACCCCCTTTGTGGAGTGATCGACCCCCGTAAGTGTAGTCGGTGAGAAGCATTGCGGGATCCTCCGACCCCCTTCCCGGAAGGCTGAAACGCATTAATTCGCCTGTTCCGAGGATCCGGGGGATCGCAAAAAGCGAAAATATGGCCGTCGTGAGCGTTTGGGGAGTCGGTGGGCGGCCTTCTCACTTCCCTGCCTCCAAGGTCCCGGTCTCATTCCCTTAAGATGAGTCAGTCTTAACCGGCCGTTTGTTTCGTTGCTACCTATAGTCTGTAGCTTGTGGTTCATTTTAACGGAACGATCTTGGTTTACCGCAACCGGGAGCGTTTGATGAAAGAACTGGCCAAGCTACTGGATCGCCTGAAGAAAAGGTACTCCAAGGGAGGAGTTGATCTTGATGGTGCGGAAGAAGTCATAGTAAGGGCCATGGATCTGCTCTCCGAGGGCGCTGATTACCATGAACAGGGCGATTGTGACGACAAGAGCTACCACGTTTGGGCCGCTGATGAAGAGTTGTCCAGGCCTTTTCTTCCAGATTTATACATACATTCCTCTGACGAGTTTTCCCGGGAATGGAAGACGTTGGTTGATGCCGCACTTCCCGCCGAAGAACGATACGACTTGGAGAAAGAAGCAATCGACAGAGTTCTATACACGGCGATGACATCGTTTTGCGTTTGTTACGATCTATGGAAACCCAAGAGCCGCAAGACCCCCGGTACGTTTTTTGAGGTCCTACTCGGCACGCTTATGCAACCTGTCTTGAAGCGTTTCACCCGAAGGGGACACGTCATCATACCCGGTCAAACCGAGAACGTTTCGACTGACATCGTTTTCTTTCGTGGAGAGCAGAAGACGGGTCTTGTTGTCCCTGTAAAAATCACTACTAGGGAACGCATCGTTCAACCCTACGCGCACCAGAGGATATTGGATTCGGTATTTGGAGAAGGTTCGTTCAGATCCGTTTTGGTTTGCGTTAGTGAAATGCAAAGGGCTGGTGAAGAAGCTGCGAATGCCATCTGTGTTCCTGGGACGATAAGGCTGTTTCAATCGCACCTGGCGAAATTGACCGGTATTTACTACCTCGATCCACCACAACGGTATTTGGATAATGACGTTTCATCTCTTGTTCCGGTTGACACAGTGGGGACACTGCTCTCCGAGGATCTTCCGGGTTTGGTGAACTTCGAGGACTAGAGAAGCGCAAGTTGTCGTTGCGAACTCAGTTTGCTTTGAATGTCCCAATTCCCCGGCTCAATGGTTGCGTCAGCGACCAGCAAGCTTCGAAGGATCTCCATTCCTACAGCTTTTGCCAGAGGTGGTGGAACGACATTACCAATCTGTGATCTCACATCCCCGCGGTTTCCCTTGAAACCAAAATCGTCGGGAAAGCCCTGTAATCTTGCTGCTTCTCTTGGCGTTAGCGGCCGGTCGGATTGCGGATGTCCATACCTGCCGCGAGTGAAACTGTCGAATCCTCCCGTGATCGTGGGGCACTGGCCATTCCATTCGAGGCGTCCGTAGACATCAGGCCAACCGCCGGAAGATTTATCTACATTCTGGTGACACTTGAGTCTCAGATGGTACGGAATATCTTGCCAGCCACCACCTTCGGGTACGTGGGAAAACCGCTCGATATTGATTGGTGTAACTTTCGTCCTCTGGTGATTAGGGTAGTCAGGGTGAACCGAGTAGTCATCAGGTGGTTCAGGCAATCCTGCAAGAGATTCACCCACCGTGAGCCATTGCGTACTAGTCGGCGCCGGGATGCGGAATCCACATCGAAGATCCTCTCTCCGGCCAACGAGGATAAACCTCTTTCGTGTCTGAGCAAGACCGTAGTCGGCGCTGTTGTAGAAGTGTGACGTCAGCACGTAGTTATCGAGACGCTTTTCCATTTCACGAAGATAATTTCTCCCCCGCTTTTGTCCGAATATAGCTACGTTTTCGAATAAAAAGAACCTCGGGGAAAGCTCACTAACAAGCCTAACGTATTCCAGAATCAAATCATTTCTAGCATCGCCAAGATGTGCGCCCCTTTTCTGTTTTGAAAACCCTTGGCAAGGCGGACCGCCGGTGAACAAATCGAGTTCGGAATCCGTCAGACCGGCGCGTTTCCGAAGATCGGTGCCGGACAAAGCCACCGCGTCAGCTTCAAAGCACCGATTCCCCAGATTACTACAGTGCGTTTCGACAGCCTTGGGAGCGTTGTCAAAAGCAAGCACAACGTCGAAACCCGCCATCTCCAGGCCCAGTGACATTCCACCCGGCCCGGAAAATGACTCTATCACCTTGTAACGACTCTCCGATGCAGCCTTGCTATACTTGTGCGTCTCTGATTCGCCCAAGCCCAAGTTGTTTAGGATCTCATTAGATGAAGGCATACTATAGCTCCGCGCTTTTCAGTAGTTCAGCAGCGGTAGCGTCAAGAGCTTCCGCAATCCTGACGATGTTTTCGAGAGACAAGTTCCGTTCACCCCTTTCCACCGATCCGATGTACGTCCGGTGAAGGCCACATGAAAAGGCCAATTCCTCCTGAGACAGTCCTTTTTCTAAACGTAATTGCCTTACAACAATACCCAAACTTCGAGAAATGGCCCTCGGTTCCATGGGAAACCAAGTAGCACCCATGAACACTATAAGTCGACAGACTATAAGTAGCAACTACTGTGTTAATGTTCAAGTATTTTCTGCGATGCAAGCCTTTCGTTTTTTGCTTGATAGTTCGGTTCCGGTTGCCGCGTTGATACCCGTGGGTCTCTGCTGTACCTTCACAACAGATGCCTCGATACCAAAGAAAAAAGCTCTCGAAATCCGAACAGATGTCGAGAGTACGTTCTTCAAATACCTCGCTTGAAACAACGCTACGGAAAGCCCTTTGGTCAAGAGGCCTACGTTATCATCTGAAGTCCAGGTTGCTCGGCAAACCTGATATCGTATTCAAAGGTGCAAGGGTCGCCGTTTTTGTGGATGGCTGTTTCTGGCACGGTTGCCCAAAACATCATACCCAACCGAAGACCAATGCTGAGTTCTGGAAGAAAAAAATTAAAGCCAACATTGCACGAGATCGGAAAATCGACAAAGAGCTGATGGCCATCGGCTGGCTTTCCGTCCGTGTGTGGGGGCATGAGATAAAGGAAGACGTTGATATCGTTGTCGGTAGAATCTCCGAGATTGTGCGACATCGCGTCACCTGAAGTTTCCCCGCCTTTCTAAAAGACGTAAGATCGAAATCCTTTTTCCGGCTTATGATCGGGCAGGTTAGGAAATTTCGTCTTCTTCGCGGATGGCGCCCTTGGCTCCCCAGCGGGCGAGCAGGAAGCACCCGAACGCGAGGGCGATTATCGCCAGGAAGGAGATGATCTGGCCGTAGTGCTCGTAGTAGCCGGCCTCTGCGACTTCTTTCAGCATCCCCTCTTTGACTGCGAGATCCACGCCGACGGTGATGTACTGGATCGGCGCGCCGATATCGGTCAATCGGAGGACCGCCGTGATGATGCCGAAGATCGCTGCGCCGGCCATCATGCCCGAGGCGATGAGGATCCCCTGCTCC
>JAUVDV010000088.1 GCA_030595125.1 Deltaproteobacteria bacterium | reverse complement strand
CTTTGGATGTTCTGTTTGCGATGACAACGCGTAAGAACAGATTTGCCGATTTATATATGAAAAAGTAGCTATGCGGGCTTCATCCGCAGTTTGGTAAAACCAAATGAAAGTTTATCGACACCCTCCTTGGCGAAGGCGGGTAGCCTGTCATTTTGATCGCGAAGGCGGACAATCGTCACCATTTTTTTTCGCAACTTTTTGCAAAAACGTCCGATTAGAGGGTGAAAGCGGTTATCATTTACCAAGGAGGCACATGGTGGAGTATCAGCCCAATTTTTTCGACGACGTAAAAAAGATGCAACAGGAGACCGCCCTGCAAATGGAGGAGACCGATCGGCGAATGAAGGAGACCGATCGCAAGCTCAAGGAACTGGGCAAGCAAATAGGCGGCCTGGGCGGCAGATTGGGTGATTTTGTGGAGTGGACTATCAAGCCCGGTCTGGTTCGCATCTTCAAGGAGAGAGGCGTCGGGGTCTGTGAGACCTTGCGCGACCTCGAGTCGGAGCGCGACGGTGAGGCGACCCAGGTGGATCTGCTGGTGGTCAACGACACGGAGGCTGTGGTTGTCGAGGTCAAGACCAGGCTGGAGGCGAGGGATGTGGACGAACATCTGGAGCGGCTGGAGAAGTTCAAACGGTTGTTTCCCAGGTATTCGGACGCCAGGCTCATGGGCGCCGTGGCCGCCGTGGTGCTGCCTTCGGACTCGATTCGCTACGCAGAGCGAAAGGGTTTCTTTGTCATAGGTCAAAAGGGTGAGGACGCTGCAATTCTCAACACCGGGGGCTTTGAGCCGAAGACCTGGTAAAAAAATATGATCGTCCCGACAGGTGGAGGTGGGGTTGGATGATCGATGTCAAGAATCTTCTACTGAGCCTGGTGCTGCTCGCCGCAGCTGCCGGCTGCTCGAACGGCTCATCGAGCAGTGACGGTGGGATCGACGGTGGTGATGCCGATACCGATACCGATACAGGTACGGAGACGGGTACCGGGCCGGATACCGGCCCGGATTGCACGGAAGGAGAGTACATCGGCGATTTCGAGATCGATACACAATCTGATGTCGCATTCCTCGAGGGATACACCTCGATCTCCGGAGAGCTCAGGATTCACTGCCCTCCGTGCACCGACTTGAGCGAATTGATTTGCCTCACCTCGGTGGGCGGGGACTTCAATCTTTGGGACAGTGACGCCCTCTTCAGCCTGGACGGTCTGAGCGCGATCACCACGGTGGGTGGGAGCCTGGTTATTGACAACAACGACGCCCTCACCAACCTGGACGGACTGAATGGGGTCATCTCGGTCGCCGCCTTGATTGTCGACAACAACGACTCCCTCACCAACCTGGACGTATTCAGCGGTATCACCTCGGTGGGTTTGAGTCTGGAGATCGCGCAAAACGACGCCCTTACCGACCTGACCGGTCTGAGCGGCATTACCTCAGTGGGCGGGGAACTGTTCATCTGGAACAACGCCGTTCTCACCAATCTGGACGGGCTGAGCAACATAACGTCGGTGGGTGGGCGCCTGGGGATTAAAGACAACGCCACCCTCACGAGCCTGACCGGGTTGAGCAACATCACGTCGGTGGGTGGGACCCTGGCAATCGACCATAACGATGCCCTCACTAACCTGACCGGGTTGAGCGGCATCACCTCGGTGGGTGAAAGCTTGTGGATCGAAAGTAACAATGTCCTCACTGATCTGTCCGGTCTGAGCGGCATCACCTCGGTGGGTGGAAGCTTGTGGATCGAAAGTAACAACGCCCTCACCAACCTGGCCGGCTTGAGCGGCATCACCTCGGTGGATCTGAGCTTGAGGATCGGAAGTAACAACATCCTCACTGACCTGTCCGGTCTGAGCGGCATCACCTCGGTGGGTCTGAGCTTGTATGTTTGTGACAACGATACTCTGCCCGACTGTGAGGTGTGTGATCTGATGGACCAACTCACCAGCGGACCAACTGCGATCGATGTCCACGACAACCTCGACGACACATGCACGCCCGTTCCGTCGAATTGTCCCCCGTAGATTGGCATGGAGGTAAGCTGGATGATCGATATCAAATATTTCCTGTTGGGTCTGGTGCTGCTCGCGGCAGCAGTCGGCTGCTCGCACTGTTCGTCTAGCGGCGACGGTGGGATCGACGGTGGCGATACGGATACCGACACGGACACAGATGTCGACACAGACACAGATGTCGACACAGACACAGATACTGACACCGACGCAGACTTGAACGGAAACCTGATCTGGGCCAAGAGAGCCGGGGGGAGCTGGCACGACTGCGCGAATGGTATCTCCACGCTGGACGATGGCTCGGCCCTTGTGACGGGGTCTTTCCAAACCACCGCTACATTCGGCCTCAGCGATACGAACGAAACCGCGCTCACATCGGATGGGAGTTGCGACATCTTCATAGCCAAGTACAATTCCGACAGTACGCTGGCCTGGGCAAAAAGAGCCGGGGGGGGCGACTACGATTCCGGATTTTCCATCTCCACGCTCGCAGACGGCTCGGCGTTGGTGACGGGAAGATTCTCCAGCATCGCCACATTCGGCCCCGGCGAGATAAACGAGACCACGCTCACCTCGGCTGGATCCGACGAAATCTTCGTTGCGAGGTACGACTCCGACGGTACACTGGCCTGGGCAAAAAGAGCCGGGGGGAGCAGCCAATATATGGGCTATGACATCTCCACGCTCGACGACGGTTCGGCCCTGGTGACGGGGTATTTTAGGGATACAGTCACGTTCGGCCAAGGAGAGACAAACGAGACCGTTATCTCCTCGGCTGGTTCCAAAGACGTGTTCGTGGCCAAATACCACGCGGACGGCGCGCTGGCCTGGGCAAAAGGCGCCGGTGGTAGTGACGGCGAAGAGGGCTTCGGTATTTCCACGCTCGCAGATGGCTCAGCTCTTATGACCGGTTGTTTCAAAGGCACGGCCACTTTCGGTCAAGGCGAGACAAATGAGACTATTCTCTCCTCGACTGGTTCCGAAGACGTGTTCGTGGCCAAATACCACGCGGACGGCGCGCTGGTCTGGGTAACTAAATCTGGGGGGAGTGACTACGAAGCGGGCCAAGGTATTTCTATTTCCACGCTCACAGACGGCTCGGCCCTGGTGACGGGGTATTTTCTGGACAAGGTAACGTTTGGCCAAGGCGAGACAAATGAGACCATTCTCTCCTCGGCTGGTTTCGTGGACGTGTTCGTGGTTAAATACAATGCGGACGGTGCGCTGGCCTGGGCAACGAGTGCCGGTGGTAGCGACTACGATTACGGTGTGGACATCTCGGCGCTCGCCGATGGCTCGGCCCTGGTGATTGGGTATTTCCAAGGCAATATTACATTCGGCCTCGGCGAGGTGAACGAAACCGCGCTCATATCGAATGGAGATGACGAAGTTTTCGTTGCTAGATACAACCCTGACGGTACGCTGGCCTGGGCAAAAAGAGCCGGGGCGAGCAACGCCGATTACGGCTATTGCATCTCCACTCTCGCCGATGGCTCAGCCCTGGTGGTGGGAAGTTTTTACGGCACGACCATGTTCGGCCAAGGCGAGACGAACGAGACCGCGCTCATTTCAGCTGGTGGAAGCGAAATCTTCGTGGCCAAGTTTGGACCATGATGAACGCTGCCACCATGCTCGACTTTCCTTAAATCCGGTAAAATCGGCCTTATGGCGTCCCATTTCTTGACAAGTCAATTATCACTCATATACTTCGTCGAATTCTTTTTGGATCATCAACCGACAACGCTACCGAAACGGATGAAATGTGATCCCTGAGGCGAAGATCGCGGAAATCAGGGAACGGTCCGATATTGTTGAGGTGATCGGCGAGTACGTCACTCTCAAGCGGGCCGGGGTGAATCACAAGGGCGTCTGTCCCTTTCATGCGGACAGCGATCCGTCGTTCAACGTCAACCCGTCGCGACAATTCTATCATTGTTTCGGATGCGGCGCGTCGGGAGACATCTTCAAATTCCTGATGACCATCGAGGGTCTTTCGTTTATCGAATCGGCGAAAAAACTCGCGGGTCGATACGGCGTGGAGCTCCCAGTGCAGGAGATGTCGCCTGCCGCCAGAACCGAGCAGGAACGCGCGAGGGAGGCGTTGAAAAGGAGACGACTCATCCTGGAGACAGCGGCGGCTTTCTTCGAGGCCAACCTCTGGAGCCCGGCGGGCGCACAAGCCCGTGAGGCGATAAAGGCGCGAGGCATCGACGACGAGATCGCGCGGCTCTACCGACTCGGTTATGCCCCCGATTCATGGCAAGCCCTCCTCGACCACCTTCGCGAAAATCGAATATCCCCGACGGAAGCCGAGTCAGTGGGCCTGGCGTTGCCGCGCAAGGGCGGGAGTGGATTCTACGATCGGTTCAGAAATCGGCTGGTGTTCACCATCGCGGATCCCTCCGGGCACCCCATTGCCTTCTCGGCCAGGGTGATCGGAAGCGGAAACGACGGAAAAGATCCCAAGTACGTGAACTCCCCGGAGACCAGAGAGTTTGTTAAGGGAAAGATCCTGTTCGGCATTCACGCGGCCAGGGTCAACCTCTCGAAGACCCGAGAGGCAATTTTGGTGGAGGGTAATTTCGACGTGGTGTCCATGGCCCAGGCCGGGTTTCGGAATGTTGTGGCGCCGCTTGGAACCGCTATCACAGATGATCACGCTGTCATTCTCAGAAGGAGGGTGGACAGCGTGACGGTGATGTTCGACGGGGACGGCGCAGGAAGAAAGGCGTCGGCCAGAGCGTTCCCCATGCTGGCGAAGGTCGGGCTGGCGGCATATGTGGCGCCGCTTCCCGAGGGAGAAGATCCCGACAGCCTGTTCAACAAGGGGGGCAAGGAAGCCATCGGTTCATTGCTTGCAGAAAAAAAAGGACTGCTCGATGAGATCATCCGGTCATCGGCAGATGCCTCGGACGGGAGCGCCCAGGATGCATCCCGCAGGATCGGCAAGCTCGGGCCCTTCGTCGCGGCTGTTCAGAATAACATGGAGCGAGATGTATACAGACAGCGCATCGCCGATGCATTCGGTATCGATTCGAGGGTGGTCTTTTCCCATCTCAGAGGAGGCGGCAGTTCGACATCGAGATCGCAAATGCAAGGAGAAGGTCGGGAAGAGACAACCATTCCCGGCACAACCGAAGAGCGGGAGTTGATTGGGCTCATGCTGGATCTGCCGGGGCTGTGTGGAGAAGTAGAGGAGCGTGGAATCGCAACCATGATCGTAACCCAACGCCTGCGGAAGATCGCGAGCGAACTGATCCTCGGATACAAGCGGAAGGAGTTCGACATTTCGGAAATGCTGAGTGGCTCGGGAGATGATTCCGCAGTCAGATGGTTTGCAGCCAGGGCGATAAAGCCACTTTTCAAGGAGGAAGAAAAGGGTCACGAGGCCCTCAAAGAAATCGAACAGAGAATGCGAGGTACTTTTTTGAAACAGGGAGTCCGGGAGCTGGATAAGCAGATTCGTTTGGCCAATGCGGCAAATGATTACCATAAAGTGCTAGAATTACAGCGAGGGCGGACAGAAATCGAAAAAGAGATTACCGAAGCACATCAAGCTTTTGACAAAGACCCGATCAGGGACTAAAGCGTGCCAGGGGATTTCGCATGGGAACCATAACTGAAAAGAAAAATATTAAGCAACTCATAGAGCTTGGCAAGTCCAAGGGCTTTGTCACATATGAGGAAGTGAACGACCATCTGCCCGAGGAGATGGTCTCATCCGATCGCATCGACGATCTGCTCGACCTTCTTACGGGAGAGCAAATCGAGGTGGTCGATAGTGAGGCTTCGACTACGGGAAAGAAGGGTGGAGTCGACGCCAGCGCTGCGGCCCCGGAAGCCGGCAAGCGTGCCGCGGAGGCCGAGGAACAGGATCTCGGATACTTCTCCAAGACAAACGATCCGGTGCGCATGTACCTGCGCAAGATGGGAACCGTCTGCCTTCTCACCCGCGAGGGAGAGGTTGAGATTGCCAAGCGTATCGAGCGCGGCGAACGGCAAGTGCTGGATATGCTCATGACCTCGAACATCGCCATTCAGGACATCATCGGGTTGGGTGACAAGCTCCTGGAGGAGAAAATACGTCTCAAGGACGTGGTCGAGCGCAGTCACGCCAAGTCTGCCAAGGCAAAGGAAGAAGGCGAAGAGGGGAAAGAGGAAGAGGAAGAACTCGAGTTCGAAGAGGAAGAAGAGGAAGAAGAAGAAGAAGGCAAAAAAGGCGAAGTGGAACTCGACTACGATGAGTACGCGAACATCATCGAGCGGGTCGAAGCTGACCGGCGTTTCCTCGAAACAATCGATGACGTTCGCAAGATAAGCGACGAGATTCAGAGATGCACGTCGTTGCTGAAAGACGGGAAGAAACTCACCGAGCGCAAGCGCGAGACCCTGTTGCGCAAGGTGGCCGACTGTCGTTTCTGCGTGAAGAATTTACTGGTAAGCCTCAACCTCAACAAGGGACAGATCGTCCGGATCGTCGCCCAGTTGAAGGAGTTCATCGGCAGGGTGGAGGAGGCCGAGGCGATGATTGTCGCGTGCGAGAAGCGCGCGGGGATGTCCGCGCGAGACATCAGGCGAACCGTTCGGGAGATGAAGCTCGGCAAGGCGGCGGAGAGAAGAATCTGCCGCAAGTTGGGGCTGAGGGCGGCCGAACTCCAGGAGCTCGAGGATGTCATCCGCGATTCCCATAAAAAAATTCGGGTAGTCGAGGAAGATGTCAACCTGGACATCGAGGAACTCAGAGAGATCTACCGATGTATCCACGAGGGTGAGCGACACGCGGAGAAGGCCAAGGCCGATCTGGTCGAGGCAAACTTGAGGCTGGTGGTGTCGATCGCCAAGAAGTACACGAATCGGGGGTTGCAGTTCCTCGACCTGATCCAGGAGGGAAACATTGGTCTCATGAAGGCCGTGGACAAATTCGAGTACCGGCGCGGCTACAAATTTTCCACTTATGCCACGTGGTGGATCCGTCAGGCGATCACTCGCGCAATAGCGGATCAGGCGCGCACCATCCGGATCCCCGTGCACATGATAGAGACCATCAACAAGCTCATCCGCACGAGTCGATACCTGGTTCAGGAAATAGGTCGCGAGCCCACTCCGGAGGAGATCGGCGATCGTATGGAGCTGCCACTGGACAAGGTGCGCAAGGTCCTTAAGATAGCCAAGGAGCCCATCAGTCTGGAGACTCCCATCGGGGAGGAGGAAGACAGCCACCTCGGAGACTTCATCGAGGACAAGGGCGTGGTCTCGCCCGCCGAGGCGGTCATCGGACTCAACCTGTCCGAGCAGACCAGGCGCGTGCTTAAAACCCTCACACCCCGCGAAGAGAAGGTGCTCAGGATGCGCTTCGGCATCGGCGAGAAATCCGACCACACCCTCGAGGAGGTAGGTCAGGATTTCGAGGTCACCAGGGAACGAATTCGTCAGATCGAGGCGAAGGCGCTTCGCAAGCTGCGGCATTCGTCCAGAAGCAAACATCTCAAGAGTTTCATAGAGCAGTAGCGCGCGACAATGACGTCACTCAATTCAAGATCGGATCGCATTCGCGACAAGTGCGGTGTCTTCGGGATCATCAATCATCCGGAAGCGGCGAATATAACTTACCTGGGGCTGCACGGTCTTCAGCACCGTGGGCAGGAGAGCGCCGGGATAGTTACTGCCCACGAGGGCAGGCTGATCGCGTATCGACGTCTGGGACTGGTGGGAGAGATCTTCACCCCGGATGTTCTTAGCCGGCTGCCGGGGCCAAGCGCCATCGGCCATGTTCGTTACTCCACAACCGGGGAGAGCTCTCTTTCCAACGCGCAGCCCCTCACCGTTCACTACGGCAAGGGATCCCTCGCCGTGGCGCACAACGGGAATCTGACAAACGCGCTCAAGATCAGAAAGGATCTCGAACAGCACGGAGCGATCTTCCAGTCGACGTCCGACACGGAGGTGCTCATCCACCTCATCGCCCGATCCGGAAGCAACGACGTCGACGCAGTGTGCGAGGCTCTGTATCGCGCTCACGGATCCTATTCCATCCTGTTCATGTTCGAGGACACGGTCATCGCAGCCCGGGACGCCTTTGGGATAAGGCCGCTTTGCATCGGCAAGCTCGATGACAGCTGGGTCGTTTCCTCCGAGTCCGCGGCCTTCGATCTGATCGGAGCGAAGATGGTTCGAGATGTAGAGCCCGGGGAGATGATCGTCTTCGACAAGAGCGGCGAGATGCGAAGCCTGCAGCCTTTTGCGCGAAACGAAAACCGCCTGTGCCTGTTCGAGTACGTGTATTTTTCGAGGCCGGACAGCGTGGTTGACGGGAGGTCCGTATACGAGGCGCGCAAGAAAATGGGAGAGATCCTGGCACAGGAATCCCCCGTCGAAGCAGATCTCGTTATCCCCGTACCCGATTCGGGAACCGCTGCTGCGCTCGGGTACGCTCGGCACTCGGGGTTGCCTTTCGAGTTGGGCCTCATCAGGAGCCACTACGTCGGCCGAACTTTCATCGAACCGCAGCAGGCCATCCGGAACTTCGGCGTGAAGCTCAAACTCAACCCGTCCCGCGCGGTGCTCGACGGGAAGAGGGTCGTCGTCGTCGACGACTCACTGGTTCGGGGCACCACATCGGGAAAAATTGTGGAGAACATCCGCAAGGCAGGCGCGAAGGAAGTTCACTTCAGAGTCAGCTCTCCTCCCATACGGTACTCGTGCAAGTACGGGATCGATACGCCGACCGAAGAGGAACTGATCGCCAACGACATGAAGCTGTCGAAGATCGCCGACCACATCGGCGCCGATTCGCTTGCTTATCTCAGCCTCGATGGATTGAAGCAGGCGGTGGGCGAGGGAGCGGGCTACTGCACAGCGTGCTTCGACGGGGACTATCCCGTCCCGTTCGAGGATGAGGGTCTGCGGCTCCAGCTTCGCTTCGAAGGACTGTGAGTCACTGGAACCTTGCCTAATCGCCCGGCGGCATATACAAATTAAAAGTTATTTGCATTTCAGGAGGTGGATCCATGGCACTCGATTGCCCTCGCTGTAAGAAGGGAAAACTCGAGGAGATTGAGATCGGTGACGTAGTACTCGAGCGCTGCGTGCAATGTTCCGGCTTGTGGTTTGACAACGACGAGATCTACGAAGTGCTCGATCGTCGTCCCGCCCTGCGGAAAATCGAAGAGACCATCCCGCCGGCCGGGTTAGCCGAACCGGACATGCCGTGTCCCCGCTGCGTCGAGGTTTCGCTTCGAAAATTCGATCTGAGCGAGTGCGGAGATCAGTCGGGCACGGTCTATCGCTGCGCATCCTGTAGCGGAACGTGGATGGACAGAGGCGAGTTGAACACCCTCGAAGATCCCACCATCGCGAAAAACCTGAAGGCCTATTTCGACAAGCGTTGTCCCGACTGATCCTCAACCCCCAGGGGCCACGAGGTTCTTTGCAGAACAACCGATTCCTGGCTGAACCATCGGCTTCTGAGATCGCCGACCAGATAAAAAGAGCCCGTCACCAGCACCATGCCGTCAGATCCAGCCAGATCGAGAGCCCGCTCGACCGCCTTGTCAGGGTCCGGTTCCGCCCTCGGCGTGTAGCCCACGTTTTCCATCAGGCGAGCAGTGTCAGCGGCGGGGCAGGGTGTCTTTCCGTAAACTCTCGGCTCCGTGGCGATCACGTGATCGAATCTGTGGGCGAGGGGGCGAACGATATTTGGGCTCGCCTTTGTTCCCAAAAAGCCGATGACCAGCACTTTTTGGCCGGTCACATCTGTTTCGAAGGCCTGCTCGACCGCGACTGCCAGCTTCTCTTCGTTGTGGGCGCCGTCCAGGATCACCTTCGGGCCATCTCCGGGCATCACTTCTGTACGTCCCGCCAGCCGGACGTGTTGCGCCCCCTCTTCGATCATGCGGGGAGTAATCTTCACGTTCAATAATTCGCCCATGAGGCCGGCCGCCTCGGATGCGACCGACATGTTGTCCGTTCGGGCATTCCCGGTGTGGGGCATCTCCACAAGGGCGGCGCCCACCGAGTTCGCCTCCTGTCGAATGACGTCGAGGGCGATTCCGGTAGCGCCTGTCACCAGCGGCGCCCCGCGACGAGCCACGCCGGCCTTGTGCCACGCGATCTGTTCGATGTCGGGGCCCAAGCTGACCACGTGGTCGAGGCCCACGTTCGTGATCACCGCAACAGAGGTTTCCACGAACGATGTGAGGTCGAATCTGGCGCCGCAACCAGCTTCAAAGACCATTACGTCCACCTCCGCGCGACGAAATCCCTCGAGGGCGATTGCCACGGAGGCCATGCCGTGGATAGAAGCGGGTGTCTCCGGCCGAACACGCGGGGCGGCTACCGGCATGACCCAGCTCACCAGATCGTGAAACTGTTGCGCTGAAACAAAGCTGCCGTCGATCCAGATCTTCTCGGTGGCGGATTGCAAGTAGGGCGTTACGTGGAGTCCCACCTTGAGACCGGCTCCCCTTAACATTCCCGCAATGGCGGCGGATACGGAACCCTTTCCCGAGGTGCCCGCCACGTGGACCGCCGGAATGTTTTGCTGGGGGTTGTCGCAGCATTCGAGGAAGTTCCGCATTTCGTCCATGCGTCTTTGCGGATCCCGCACGTAGCCCTGTGGACGGTCCATTGAAATGCCCATCCTTATGAGACCTTCGTTGATCTCCTGCTGTGCGTTGAGGTATCTCTGGTACGGCGTCATGGTGACATGGATACGCCAAAACGAAGTCGGATGTCACGCGGGATAATGGAGATGATTTGAAGATCGAGCGACTGGTACACCGCCGCGTTGGAGCGGCCCTTCGCCGGCACCGGATGATCGAGGAGGGCGACAGGATCCTGATGGCCTTTTCCGGGGGTGTGGATTCCTTCGTCCTCGCTCGAATTCTGGCCGAGAAGAGGAGCGCCATCCCTGTCAAATTCGAGTTGATGGGGTGCCATGTGGCGACGGACATCGTCGATATGAAGGAAGGTGGTTGGGAGCTCTCCCAAATGTTCTTCGACGATCTCGAGATCCCGCTGCACAGGATGGACGTTGAGGTAACCGGCAGGAGCGATCAGGGAAGGTCCATGAACTGTTTTTTTTGCGCCATGCAGCGACGCAAGGCCCTGATCTCGCAGGCGTTGAAAAACGGTTGTACCAAGATTGCCTACGGGCATCATCTCGATGACGTTATAGAAACCCTGCTCATCAACATGTTCTACAACGCGGAGATCTCCACCATGCCGGCGCGACTCGAGCTGGACAACTACGATCTGGTGATCGTCAGGCCCCTGTGCCTGGTCAAGGAGAGCGAGGTAAAGAGGTACGCGGCGCGCATGGGGCTGGAGGCGGCGGTGGAACCCTGTCCGCACGGAGATAAGGGCAAGAGGGCTCGTGTGAAGCAGATGATTCACGAGATGGCCAGAGAGGACGGGCGCGTGAGGGATAACCTGGCCGCGTCCCTGGGTAGGATAAAATCGGGTTATCTGCTAGAGAAGTTGAGATAGAAGATGCTGTTGGTTACTGCTTGATTGGGAGGGAGTATGCGACGAGTCGTTGCGGTCACTCTTGCGCTGCTGGTTTTCGGATTGAGCCATGTCGTTTGCGCTCAGGCGAACGATTCACACAAGGCCCAGGCCAGGAAACACTTTGACGCCGGCAAGGGGTTGTTGAAGGTCGAGGAGTTCGTTGCGGCGGCGGCCGAGTTCGAGGAGTCGGTGCGGTTGTTTCCCACCAGGAACGGGTTGTTCAATCTGGCAAACGCATACAAGGGCATGGGCCGCTACGACAGGTCGCTGAAGACCTACGAGCGGCTTCGCACAGAGTTCGGGGATCGGATCGGTGAAGAGATGGAGCTGAAGGTCGCGCAAGAGGTCAGGGACATTGCCGCAATGCGGGCATGGTTGATCCTCAATGTGGACCAGCCACAGGCATCCATAGACATCGACGGGCACCGATACGGAAAATCCCCCCTGCGCGAAGCACTCGTCTTGGGGGCCGGCTCCCACGAGATCAAAATTACTTTGGATGGATTCGAACCGCTCTTGACGGAGGTGAGCCTCCTCTCCGGGGACAGGCAAACCCTTTCGGTGCAGATGGTACCCGTGGAGGTGGAGGTCCCCAAAGAAGATGAGACAGAGCCCGGGGATACGGTTGCCAAGCCCGAACCCCAACCCGAGCCGACCCCGGAGCCGGAGCCCGAACCCGCAAAAAAAGGGTGGTCGGGCCTTCGCAAGGGTGGAGTCGCAATAACCTGTATTGGAAGTACAGCCCTCCTCGGCGGTATTCTCACCGGCATTACGGCATTGACAATCGGATCGACTCTGGAAAAGGACTGCCCCGATGGAAACTGCACACCGGAAAATCACGACATGCTTGAGGATATGGACAAGCAGGCGATTGCGGCCGACGTGTTGCTCGGAGTTGGCGGCGCAATGTTTGTCACAGGGATGGTGATGCTGATAGTGGACAAAAAAAGACGCAATCAGGAAAACATTTCCGACGTGGTTGTTGCTCCCTTCGCCGGGCCGTCCATGGGTGGCGCTGTCGTTACGGGGAGGTTCTAGATGATGAGGTCATCCATCATTTTGTTTGCGGTTACCGTCGCCGGCTGCCAGCTCCTGTTGCCCGATCTCAACGCCGTCGAATACGATGCGGGCTCTTCGGACGGCCTGGCGGCCAATGGCGAGGGATGCGCACAAGAGTCCGACTGCGAGAGCGGGCACTGCCTCAACAATGTGTGCTGTAACGCCCCCGGAGAATGTTGTAACGAAAACGTTGGCTGCGGCAACTTGGCCTGCGACCTTGTCATGTTCGCATGCTATACCGAGTGCGCTCCGGGTGGCGACGATCAAGACGAGTACTGCGCCGAGGGTTTTCACTGCGACACCAACGTTTGCCAGGAGGATAAAGTAACCGGCGACTGTGACGAGGGTTCCGACTGCGTAAGCGACGAGTGCATTGACTACAACTGTTGCGAGCATGCCGGACTCTGTTGCGGAGGCGACCAGGATTGCCCGGAGATGTTCGATGGCTGTTCGGTAAACGACACACAGACCTGCGTGTTCTCCCCGTTCTCATTCCCGGATACGGGGCAGGCGGACGAGTGCTACAATTCGAGCGGAGCGCTAGTGAATTGCTCCACCATTTCACCGGGCGCGGAGTACTACGGGCAGGACGGCCACTATCCCGGGCCCGGACGCCTTTACGACAATTCCAATAGCTGGGTAATTGATCAGATAACCGGGCTCGCATGGATGTGGCAGGGGACCGACCAGATGGATTGGGAGAACGCCTCCTCAATGTGCGACTCGGAGACCGCAGGCTCCATGACCTGGAGATTGCCAAAGCGCCATGAGTTGTTGAGCATCGTGGATTACCGAAGCGGCGGCGGCGTGGGAGCGGATCCCGTCTTCGGTTTTGACGCCAGTACTGAGAGGGTGTGGACGGGGTCCGGTCTGGCGGGCGAGGATTCGACCACAGCATGGGCGGTGAACTTCGACACCGGTGGTCTTGTTCGCGTTGCAAAGAGCGAAACCACTCTTTTTGTGATCTGCGTGACGGAGAACTAGATGATGAAGAAATCAATAAGCAAAGTCTTGTACCTGCTTGTTATTGCCGCGATGGTACTCGTTTCGTCCGTCTGCCTGGCCATCGATCCAAGATACAACATCGATGGAACCACCGAAGAGCCCATAGTAACTGACCATGTAACCGGGCTGCAGTGGCAGCAAAACACGACTGTTGGAAGCGTGGATTGGAAGGACGCACTGGCCTATTGCGAGGCACTGTCGTACGGTGGCAGCGACAACTGGCGACTGCCCGACGTGACGGAACTTATTTCAATCGTGGACGAGACGAGAGCAGAAGCCCCCGCCATCAATCCCGTCTACTTTCCAGGCTTCGATGACGAAGGCGGTCACTGGACCTCCACCACCTCCAGGAAAAACGGAACCTCCGCATATGTTGTCTATTTCGATGAACAGGACAGCACAATAGGTCGCGGCGGTGTCAGCTCGGTATCCAAAACGTGGGAGGCGCTGGTGTTGTGCGTGAGGGGCAATGAATAGATGAAAACAATCCTGCTCCTCATCGGCATATTGTTTGTCGTGGCATCGTCGTTGGCATGTGACGACAAAAAAGCCGCAACGGATGAAAACGACGCAGGAACCGGGGATGCGGACACCGATGGTGATGGGGACACCGATACGGACTCGGACACGGACACCGATGCCGATCCACCATTGACCTTCTCTCCGTGGAATGTCTCCGAAAACAAAAACAAGTTTCCCTTGCCGGTCCAGGCGGGATCAATGCGCGCCGACAGCGTTGTCTTCGTCGGACTCAGCGCCAACGTGGATCAGGTCCGGCTGGTGATATGGCCAAGGGCATCCGAAGGGTCGGAGGTCACCTCCGTTGTCAACCGCGATGCTCCACCGAGCGACGGCTATCTCAAGGCCCTGGTAGAGGGGCTGGATCCGGGGAGCTGGTATCAGTACGCCTTCTTCGTCGACCAGGGCACCGACGATTTCGCCGAGCGTTCCGTCATCGGCCAGTTCCGCACCGCCCTGGCTCCGGGCGCCCTGGAGCCGGTGGTGGTCGCCGGAACCCACGGAACCAACGGTTCCTACAAACCGTTCACCGCTCTCGAACTCACCGCGCAGCACGATGTCGACGTCTTCCTCCAGCTCGGTGACTTCACTTACAACGACGGGGCCGAGACTCTCGCTGACTTTCGCGCCTCCTGGCGAACAAATGTGGACGATCCGGGGTACTGGGCCATCCTGCCCCACGCGGGCCAGTACGTGATCATCGACGACCACGAGGTGATTAACAGCGACGATTTGCCCGGCGCCCCCTCGGCGCTGGTTGAAGCCGGGCTGCAGGCGTTCTACGAGAATACGCCGGTCCTCGAGGGAGACAGCGGCAGCTACTGGGACAGCTACAGATGGGGCGATACGGTGGAGTTCTTCGCCCTCGACTGTCGCTACGAACGCAATTCAAGCGCCAATCAGTACATCAGTGTCGAGCAGATGGAGTGGCTCAAGCAGGCGTTGTCGGACAGCCCCTGTCACTTCAAGGTTCTGCTAAACTCGGTACCCATTACCCAGTGGCCGCCGGTGTGGGTCATGGCTTACGACCGCTGGCAGGGGTTCCCCGAGCAACGACGGGAGTTACTCGACCACATCGCAGACAACAGCATCACCGGAGTGTGGTCCCTGAGCGGTGACTTCCACGTGGCCTCGGTGGGTCTGGTGGACACAACGCCCCCGGACAACGCCATTCGCGAGGTGCTGATGGGTCCCGGAGGCAACAAGGGCAACCCGGCCTGGATGCTGTATCAGACCATGCCGGAGAGCGTGGCCCCGTCGGACCAGTTCGATTTCTTCTTCGGCCTGCCCACAGCGACGATAATCACCTTCGACCCGGTTGCGGATGAAGTATTCGTGGAGTTCTTCGACGACGTCACCCAGCAGGTGCTTTTCACCAATACGTACTGACTCTTATTAAGGGACCGGGTTTTACTGGCAGCAGACGGTGCCGGCGGTGTAGTTGCCGTTGCAGCCGCCGAAGTACTCGTTGGGGGAAGTGGAGTCCAGCCCGCAATTGCGCCAGTTGCACGCATTGCCCTCGGGATCGTAAATCGAGTCGGCGCAGACCCGCATCGGTGACGAGGTTGGATCGCAATCGTTTCCTCCCGACAGAGTGGCGAGGCAGTTTCCGGTTCCGTTCCCGATATATTGGAGTTGATTGTCGGTCCAGTAGTGGTGCAAGGGCGCGAGTCCTCCCCGCATGGCGACCCACTGTGCGGCGGTGCAGGCTGACCAACCGGCGGCGCACAGATCGTCTCTGTCCGCCCACGATACGTCCCCGGCGCATCCCACCATTAGACCAGCAGAGAAGATGTCCTCGGCGCTTCCGTCCTGACAGGCGCTGTCGGCATCAGTGTCCGAGTCGCTATCCGAGTCGGTGTCACTATCGCTATCCGAGTCGGTGTCACTATCGGTGTCCGAGTCGGTGTCACTGTCGGTATCCGAGTCGGTGTCACTGTCGCTGTCCGAGTCGCTGTCGGTGTCGGTTGAGTCACCGAAACCAAGTGGCAAGGCGGGTGGCGTGTCGCTGCAACTCCAGAGTAACGCGATGCTCAGTGCCAGGAGTAGATGCTTCATTTTCCGTGTTCCCTTCTCATAAATACGGTATCATTTTAGCATGATGGTCATCGTATTGAAATGGGGATGACTTGGAGGAGTGACGTTGTGACGTCGTGAAAAAAAATGAAACATATCTGGACAGCCATCGTGATGACAATTCTCTGTGTGTCGGCATGTAAAAGCATTTCCGGCGGCGGGGAGACCACCGATACAGGTACAAACGACGATTCAGGCACCGAGGAAGATTGCGGCGACCTGGACGAGGTCTGCTGCGCGCAGAACTTGTGCGACAACTCGGATCTGGTTTGCGTGGGAGTCACGGAAGAGGAGGCCCTGTGCCTGCTCCAGTGTGTGCCGCCGTTCTGCACCGAACAGGGGCTCGACGAGGCCCTGTGCCAGGATGTATCCGACGGAGCCGGCCTGGGTGCGTGCTTCTCGGATGAGGATCTCGGCGTCGATTCGGCCCTCGAAAGCGACAATGTGTGTGCGCTGGACACATACAATAATTTCTGCTGCCCGCGTTCCATGGGTGGAACCGACTATGGTGACGCTCCCAATGCACCTGCGGATGCCCTGTGTAACGGCGTTGACATGTCCACCCTGGAGGAGGGCACCTCGTTGGACGACCTGTTGAACTCGCAGGTAGGCAATTGTCTCGACAGCCAGGATGGGACCTCGCAGTCGTGTGGAGTGCCGTGTGAGGCGCAGGAAACCTGCGATTCCCAGCACGAGTGTTTCGGTCTCTTCGATGCCGACGGGAACTACCAGGGATACGGGGCTTGCATACCCGAAAGCTACATGTAGTGAAAACTCCGATCGCGTCGTTGGTGTGCACAGGTCTTCTGATTGCGGGCTGCGGTTCGGGAACCAGGTATACTCCCCCGGGGTTCACTCCACAGGAACTCGAGTGGGAGGGATACCACGAAGAGGAGAAGGCGGGCAGGTTGGACGAGGCTGCCGACGGGTACGAATCCATGTGCCTGGCGGATCCGCCATACCGGCGCGCTTGTTATGATCACGCGCGAGTTCTGGACAAGGCGGGCGAAAAGTTACTTTGCGCGCAATCCGCAGCAAGCTTTGTAAGCCGTTTCCCCGGGGACGCCCTTGCCCCGACCGGGGTCAAGTTGGCAGGTCGATGCTATCTCGACATGGAACGCGCGCAAGACGGGATCGCTGCCCTCGAGGAGCTTGCGGCCGACGTCAAGGGCAAGGATGCATGGGACTCTGTCGTGTACCGGATCGCGAAGCTGCATCGCTCTGCCCAGGATACCGAATCGGAGGAGCACGCGCTCGAGAAGATCGTGAATAAGGGGAGATGGGAAAGCCAGCTCTGGGACAATTCCATCTGGCGGCTTATCGAGATCTCCGGGGAAAGAGGGGATATCGAGACCGAACGGCGTCGGCTCAAGAAGTTTCTCGATTCTCGGGAGAGGTCTTATCTGATCGCGAGCTACAACTTCAGGCATCATGATGATGCGCTGCTACGACTCGGAAAAATCTATTTTCAGGAGAACCAGCTCGAAAAGGCACGCGCTCTTTTCATGGAGCTGGCGAAGTGGAAGACCAGCAGGATGAGAGACGACGGCTACCTGTGGGCCGCCAAAACAAGATTGCGCCAGGGCAAGCAAGGAAAGGCCTGCCGTCTGCTAGCCAGGATCATTGAAAAGATGCCCGCCGCCAACACCATGAAGGAGGCTATCGAGCTTGCTCGAACGTCCGGTTGTGACCAGATGAAGGGCGTCCAACTAACCACAGTCGATCAGTAGTCTTCGTCGTCCTCGCCGTCTTCGTCGTCTTCGTCGTCCTCGTTGTCCTCGTCGTTTTCTTCGCCCGGTTCTTCAACGTATTCTTCATCATCCGGGCTCTCCTCCAGATCATCGAAGATTTTTTCATCATCTTCGTCATTGAGACCCAACTCGGTGTCGTCGAAAAGCAGTTCGATGCTGGATTCGAAGAAGAACCTGTCCATGGTCTCCAGAAGCTCACCGACGGTGTCTCCGTTCCACTCTGTCAGGATGTCGTCGATTGCTTCTTCCAGATCGCCTGATTCGATCAGTCCTTCGATTTCTTCGATCTGGTCATCGGTGAAACAGTCACGAATATCGCTGGCGAGACTTTCGTATTCACCGTTTTCAATGGCGTCGGCGATAGCCTGTTTGATGTTGGTTGTGCGACGGGTGTCGATGAAGATTTCAGGCATTGTCCCTAACCTTCTGGACGGCGGCTCCATTGCCGCAGCAGGGCTGTGCGAGCCCAATAAAATGCCTATATATGGGAGATGGTCTCTGTCAAATAATTTATTTGGCTTTTTTTGGAGCGGCGCGCCACTTGTTCGGGTTAACATCATAAACGAAATGTTGGACAATTGGAGATTATCAAGGGTTAAGAGAACCCCCATCCCGGCCTTCCCCCGCGAGGGGAAGGGGAAGGGAAAGATGATGGCGGCCGGCTTCAACGGCATACTTGCCGCGATGGTGATCCTCGTCTGGTGCCAGTTTGCTTCTGCGCTCGATCTGTCCGAGAATCCGGAAAGATCAGCTTTCTTCGGCGTGGATCTGGGCGCCGGCCTGGACATGGGGAAGGGCGCGCGTCACCCGGTTGACATGCGCGGCGAGAATTCGGAGGCCTACGCGATTTCAGGGTTCCTTTTCAGTATTCAGTGCGGATACCGTTTCAATGAAATAGTCGGGTTAGATACGGGATGGCGTATGATCCGTCATAATGCCGATGAAGATTGGGGTGGTATCGCGAGCTATTCCATCTGGCACATTGCGTTGAGGCTGGCCATCCCCACTCCATCTCGGCAGACGATTGTTTTCGAATTGGGCCCGGCCATCGGGGGGTTCCACTACGGCAGCGTTGCGGGGATCGAGGAAAACGACGCATTTGTTCTGGGCGGGATAGGAGGGGTGATCCTGGAGCACGAGCTCGGGCTGGCGGTGGTAGGGTACATCAAGGTCAATTATGCCCCGGCGTACAGGTTCGGGCAGGACGACAAGCTCTTTTTGAGTGAGGAATGGTTCGACGAAGAGGGGACTGTCTATGTGGATGAACTGGATTCCAAGGACTTCACCGGTGGACGGCTCGTTCACCTGTTGTGGATGACGGTCGGGATACAGTTCGAGTGGGTATTGCGTTGAACTCATACGTGTCCACTTAAGGCATCTTCCGGCTTTCGTTCACATCTCAATCTGATACACTGCTGGGATGAGTGAATCGGACAATTCCACTGAGACCGTCGACCCGAATACAGAGATCGATGACATCGGTGTCCGCGTGTTCGGTCGTACCGATGTCGGCCTGGTGCGCGATCACAACGAAGACAATTTCCTGATAGCCGATCTGACGGCCGAAAACCGCAGTATCAAGCCCGAGGTGCGGACCCACAGTTTGGGAGTCCGGGGCTCCCTGTTCGCCGTGTGTGATGGTATGGGCGGTGCGGCGGCGGGGGAAGTTGCCAGCCAGATCGGCGTGGACACCATCTACGAGATAATGCAGGAGGGAGATCCGGCCCGGGACGACCACGAGATGGCCCGCAGGCTGGACCTATCCATTTGCGAGGCCGGGACGCGTATCTTCACGGCGGCCAAGATCAATCGGGGGCAGCGTGGGATGGGCACCACCTCAACGGTTGCGGCCCTGATCGGCGACCGGATTATTTTCGGACAGGTGGGAGACTCCCGGGCCTACATGGTCAGACAGGGTAAGATCGTTCAGGTGACCAAAGATCAGTCACTCGTTCAGCAGCTCATTGATGCGAAGCAGCTCACCGAAGAAGAGGCAAAGGACTTCGATCGCAGCAATATCATTCTTCAGGCGCTCGGAACCACCGAGGGGGTTCATGTGGATGTCACCTCTGCCGACCTGAGGAGGGGAGATGCTCTCGTAATGTGCAGCGACGGGCTCTCCGGACTGGTGGAGCCCGACGACATCCTGGAGGTCGTCACGACCCTCGACGAACCGATGGAAGCATGCCGGCGCCTTACGGAGATGGCCTGCGACAGGGGAGGAGAGGACAACATCACGGTAATCGTCGCCCGCTTCGAGGGCGATGGGTTGGCCGAGTCGTCGCAAGACGACACGCTTGCGTACGAAAAGTTCAATTACGTCAAGATTACAGAAGCCACGTCCAGGACGCCGATTCCCAAATTCGACGATGACGAGACTCCAGATAGCGACAAGGCGGCGGTTCCTTCGGAGGAAAAGCCTGAATCGAAGCCAGAGCCAGAGCCTGAATCGAAGCCAGAGCCCGAGTCTGAATCGAAGCCAGAGTCCGAGCCGAAACCCGAGCCCGAGCCGAAGCCCGAGCCCGAGCCCGATGGGAAAGAACAACAAGATAAAGCGCCTGGCACTGCAAAGGTCGATAAGGATACAGAGCCGAAAAAGAAGGGTGGTGCCGGGGTCGTTATCGGTGTGTTGGCAACGCTGGCAGTGCTCGGCGGGATCGGCGGCTATCTGGTGATGGAGTCCGGTAATGAAAGCGAGATCGTGGAGGTAAATCCAATCATTCCCGCAGCTATCGTCACACCACCAGCTGCTGTTACCCAGGAGGCCGGGGCCTCAGCTCCAGTGGCGCCGGTCAAGGAGCACCGCGTCGCCGAGCCCAGGCTGGCTCCGGTGGCGGAAGAGGCAATCTCGGGCAGCGGCGAGGACGACACGGCGGATGATGCGCCCGATACGCACAAGAAGGTGAAGGATTCCGTTTCGGATCCCGAAAACAAGCCTCCTGTTTTGGAATCGGACGCACAGAAAGGATCCAATGCAGGTGGTGAGCCGTCCAAACAGATAACAGATAAAAAGGCGACGGCCGATAAGAAGAAACCGACCAAGAAGAAGAAAAAGAAGAAAAAGCACGTAATCGACGACAATCCGTATTGATTTGAACCGCAGGCAGTGGTCGTCGATGCCCTGCCGTTAAGGAAACTGGAAAGGAACGATCGTGGCTGACGAGATAGTGTGTCCGAGGTGTCAGGGCGTCAATCCAAGAGGTACTGAGTCCTGCGTCAAGTGTGGTACCACTCTCGAGCAACAGAACGCCGAGAAGGCGGTCGATCCGATGCTCGGGGCCTTCGTGGGCGAACGCTTTCTCGTGAACAGGAAACTCGGCGAAGGGGGAATGGGTGTGGTCTACGAAGCGGAGCAGACCGCCATCGACAGAAAGGTCGCCCTGAAGGTCCTGCACCCGCACCTGACCGATGAGAATCTGTACGCCAGGTTCCGCAACGAAGCAGCCGCCAGCAGTCGCCTCGGGCACCCCAATACAATCACCGTGTACGATTTCGGCAAGACCGAGACCGGTTCCCTTTATATCGCCATGGAGTTCATCGACGGGATCAGCCTCGATGACGAGATCATAGAAAGAGGCGCTCTCGACTGGCGACGCGCCGGCAAGATAGGTCTGCAAATTTGCGGTTCCTTGCAAGACGCGCACGACAACGGCATCGTCCACCGGGATCTCAAGCCCGACAATATCTATTTGGGCGACCACCCCAGCGGTGGGTACATCGTCAAGCTGCTGGACTTCGGCATCGCCAAGTTCACCGAGGACGGCATCTCCGTGGGCCACACCCGCACCGGCGTTCCCATCGGCACGCCCATGTACATGTC
>JAUVDV010000155.1 GCA_030595125.1 Deltaproteobacteria bacterium | reverse complement strand
CTTTGGATGTTCTGTTTGCGATGACAACGCGTAAGAACAGATTTGCCGATTTATATATGAAAAAGTAGCTATGCGGGCTTCATCCGCAGTTTGGTAAAACCAAATGAAAGTTTATCGACACCCTCCTTGGCGAAGGCGGGTGGTGCTCAGCGTTTGAAAACGGTTTTTGGGGACCATTCGTCGCCGAGGACACCTGTCCTCAGGATCTTGCTGATCTCGGGTTTGCCGTCACCGGAACAGCCCACAATTACAATCAGTTCGAACGCTTTTGCCAGCAGGTTGGCCGCATGGGGACCCGTCATCGAAACTCCGCCGGCAACCATGGCCGCAGCCAGCTCCTCGTCGAGCAATCCCTCGCCGCTCAGGGGAAGCTCGGCCATCATCCCGCGGCGATTCGTCGCGCAGGCGATGACGGGAGCGATATCGCCCCAGCCGGCCGTGCTGCTCACTATCCAATCGGGGCTCAGGTCGTTTGCGCGCGGCAACAGGGAGCCCACCGTCGGCGGTTCTGCGTCACCCTTCCTGGATCCGCCGGTTGTCAGCCCGACGCTTCCGGGCCCGCCGAACCCCATAATGTTCAGATCTTCCACCCCCACCAGAAATGCCGATGACGGAATCAATCGAACCATGTCCGTGAGCACCGACAGGCGATAGGGCATGGCCGAACCGACTACTGCAAACCGGGACTTCGCTTCGATGCCCTTCTCGATCACCTCCCTGGCCAGATCCTCCGACATCATATCGAGATTTGCGCCACTGAAGAGGCTGGCAGAGACGTTCTTGTAGATCGTTGCCGTGGGATTACCGGAGCAAGCCGGCGATAGCGCCGCGAGCACCAGGGGGCCGTCCTCCAGACGAAATTTGACAAGACCGGGCACTCCCTGGTCGTCCCGCCACGCCAGGCCCGCGCCCAGGCACTTCAGAATCTCGACGAGGGACTCCTCGCTGGTGAAACCCATCGGCGCCTCGCTCCACGCGCCGCTCTTGCGAAGCCATATGGAGTCGGAGCGAACAATGCGAATTTCATGGACGGCCGGGTCTTCGAGCCAGCTGGAGAGGGGGCCGAGATCGACCACAGCGCGAAAAACGCGTCCGAGCAGATCTCCCATCTCACCGGTCCTGGACAGTCTTCCACTGGCTACCATATCCTCGGCCAGATCCTTGAGGATCAACCGGATCTTCCCGGCGGTGCCCTCGTCGAGCCTGGCGGGGATCGAACCTCTCTCCACGCGCTTCACCTGCCTGGCAAGCACGTCGATCATCTGTTCCATCCGGTCGCCGCCACCGCTGTCCTTCGCCTTCGCCTTCGCAGGCGCAGGAGCAGAAGCCTTCGCAGGCGCCGGAGCAGGGGCCTTGGCGCGCGGTGCTGCCGCCGGTTTGGGAGCCCTGGGAGGACTGGGGGGCGTGGTCATCGAATGCGTCGGCACTTCATCGTCGACGGCCTTCGCCTCCCGGCTGGGCGGTGGAGGCATCTTGTGACGTGTGCTCGCGGGAGTCGGCGGCCGCGCGGGCGCATCAGCCGGTTCGGACTTCGAGATCTCGAACGTCAGGATGAACTCTCCCACGTAGACGCTGTCTGACCCCTTGATCAATGTTGTTTCGGTGATCCTTCTCCCGTTGATGTACGTGCCGTTGGTGCTGTTCAGGTCAGTGAGCCGAAACTCGCCGCCGCTCCACTCCAGCTTGGCGTGCTTCTTGGACACGTTGCCCCGGGGCAGGACAATGTGGTTTCCCTGGACACGACCGATGGTCACGATCTCTTCGTCAAATCCAAGACTCTGCTTGCTTCCACCTTTTTCGGTAACGATGATTGTAAACGTCGACATAGATTCTTCCTTGCGGCTTATCCTAGCTCAGGCGATCGCTCGGCCGCTCCTCGAAAGAGAACCAGCCGAAGAATGTGTCCAGAGTTGCGCGGCGTTCCGGATCCAGATAGTCGAAATTAACACCGCGATCGCTGACCTCCCAGAAACCCTCGGACGTGATGCTGTCCAGCTCTTCCCTGATGGAGATCAGGCGAGAAGGCAGCTCGTCCCGCATATCTTCGTAAATGGAACGAGCCAGGTCATCCGCGCCGTTTATCAGGTAGTACGTGGCCAGCTTGATCTGGGCCTTGCGCACACCCCGCAGTGACGCCTCCAGATCGTGACCTTCCTCGGCTTCCTTGTCGACATCCAGAAAGATCTCGAGCAACTCATTCTTGCAATCGACGTCGAGCTTGAAGGCGAGCTCGTTCAGGGTGCACAAGTCGTAGGCGGCGGTCTCCAGCACGAAGGCGAGGCCCGCTGAAAAACCCAGTTGCCCGTAGTACTGGAAGCGCCTCGCAGCATCGAGAGCCACCTCGTTGCGCCCTCGCGTCAGGGCGTTCTCGGCCAGCAGTCGATACTGATTGAGCACATTGTACGCCGTGCGAACGTCCTTGGCGTTGATGGTGGCCCGCATGTAGGTGTTGAAGAACTTGACCGCCAGATTGGCCGAATGCTCGTCGTTCCTGTCCATCGCCTCCTGCGCCGCCTTCCTGGTGTTGATGGCGATGAGATAGTTGATGTCCCTCATGCGGTTCAGGGTCTCACCGTACAACATCTGGTACTGGCGAAATATCTTCATCTCCAGCCAGTACCGACCCTGCTCGATGTCATCGAGCACCTCGTCCTGCATGGACACGAAGTCCGGGTTCTCTCTTATCCAGGAATCCATGTTGAACCAGCCGGCGCAAAACGATTCCTTGAAATTGAAATAATCCCGCATGAGCCGGCCGAGGGTGTTGACCGCGTGCATGCAGATGACCTTGTCCTTGTTGTCTATCGCATTCAGCGCGACATCGGCCAGCTGCTCTATACCGCGAACAGCTCCCTCCTTGCACCGCTCGCTCTTCACACCCTCCCCGCGCCCGCCCTTCGTCATCGCCACGAGAGCCGAGGATGCCATGCGATCGATGATGTTGTGCGGGTTGAGAAAATTGAAGACAAAACCAAAATACGGCATCAACGCGACCATGCAGATTGTGATGGCCACAGTGGTGATTACCGCGCCCGCGTGCGGAACGTGGCCGGGTGAGGAGCCCGTGAGGCTGACCCATATGCACAAAAGAGCGGTCACCACGAAGAAACCGAGCACTACCAGGTTTGTGGGAGCGGTCACGAAAAGTTCAGTGATCCTGGATGTATACCTGTTGGACGCCAGCTCCACGACGATGGCCACCACGGTGACGGTTATCCCCAGGACCCCCGCAATCACCTCCGGCATGTTGGACAGAACACCTTGTGAAACTGAGCCGTAGAGAAGCTGCCAGAAATCGACAGAGTCATCCCCCGCGAAATCGTGCATGTACGCCAGCGCGTACGCCAGCACGCTCGCCACCGTGATGACGACCAACATGATCAGCCATCCGAAGGAGCGTTTATCGTAGCGTTTCACATTCTTCATAATGAGTTTTGGAGATTAACGTGGGGCAACCCCGGCGGTCAACTGGAAGTGCGGCGGGGTTTGTCAATGGCCTCGGGTACATCCCTGCTGCTCGAGTTGATGACAACCAGACCGGCGATGAGCAACAGGCCCATCAGGACGGCTATCCCTATTGCCAGCCACATCTGTTTTCCGGACTGCTTCCGGAATTCTCTGGCTGGACCCGGCACCAGAGAGTCGTGGGGCAGCGCCCGGGAAGATCGGGCATTTGCGTAGGCGGGCCCGTCCGGAAATGCATTCTGATGGGCCATGTCCTCCATGGCGAGTAACGGGGTATCCCGACCGTCTACGGCCCCGCCCATCTCAACGTGGCCGACAGAGGAAGAACGCAACGCTCCGGGCGCCGTGACGGCCTCCGACTTGCCCAGGGAAACCTTCTCCGCAGGCGCACCCGACTTTCGGTAGTAGCCGGTGCCCAAGACGTTCGGCTCCTCCGCCGAGGATTTCTTTTCCTCCAATGACCTGTGATCCGATGCCACCCACTCGAGCACATGGCAGACGCTCCGCGCTACCTGTTCTTCCCTCGATCCGGGTTTCCAGACGGGGCTGGATTTGGTGGGCACAACGGCCCCGGAGCGCAGCAGGCTGACTACCCCCCGCTCGATCTCCAATCGATCTTCCCCATTTTCAAGTATTTCGTTCAAGTCCTCAGGAGGGGCCCCCGCCGCCATTCCCTCGATCACCTGGTGGGCAACCCCCTTGAATGTGGAAGCTATCTCGTGAAACAGACCCGGACTCACCTCGAGCCCGCCCTTGCCGCCGGCGAAGGGATCCGCATCGGGCCCGAACAACCCGGCCAGAACCCTCGCAGACCGATCGAGCAATTGCTCCAGCGTGCCCGTCACGTTGTCCGGACCGGAGCGCTTGTCGTTACGTTTGAAGGACCATCTGCCCAGATCGCACATGAGAAACTGTGAAAAGGCCGTCTCCCCCTCGTTGGTTCCCCCGTCGACGCCCCTGCGGAAAGCCGACACCACATTTCCTTTGGCGAAGCCGATCTCGAACACGTTCCAGGCATCGTTGAGCGAGAGAACGCCGTTGAGACCCGAGTCTCCGAGCGCCTTCGTCAGCGCCGGGGGCCCGATCATCTCCAGCTTGTCCGCCAGCGGTCTGCCCGCCGATATCCGCTCCTCCAGCACCCGTATGGGCGTGAGTGCATCCGCCATTCGCTCCACGACGCTCGAGATCAGAACCCTGGCGGTACCGTCGTCATCTTCTTTCCACCATTTCATGAGGAGCACCGGCGCCCACTTGAGGGTCGGGTGCCTCCTGAACCTCTTAAAAAGCCACCATCCACGCTCACCCGGGCGGATGAGTTCCGAGACGATAACGTCAGGTCGGAATTTCAGCGCGGTCCTGTACCCGCTCTCGTCCACCCTCCCTGTCGTGACCCTTACCCGCATTCCATGCAGGGCCTCGGACATCGACTTGACATGATCTTCGCTATTCCCGAGCACGAGAATTCGCAGCCCCCGAATCCTGCTTATGGCCACCTCTGATGATACATCCGGGGCCGCCGGGACATTGGATGAGGTGACATTTTTCCACGAGTCGGGATCGTCTTTTGATGTTCCGAATTTGGACTCGAGTCGCTTGATCAATTCGTCTTTCACGAGCAGCATGATACCATAGCTCTCAAGATCCACCCTGTGGAATTGAATCGAAATGGAAAACAGTAGCTACCTGCACAACATACCGAGTCGCAAGGCGGATCACGAGGAGGACGACGAAGGCCGCTGTGTTCTCCTTCGCCCCAAACACATGACGGGAGTCCTGGCCAGGTTGCTGCAATCGAAGCTGCCGAAAAAGTACTCCCGCATAAGGCTCGACGACATTGGAACAACTGTGTGGAACCTTGTCGATGGAGAGCTTACCGTGGGGCAGATAGCCGATCTGGCGCACGAGCAGCTAGGAGATCGCGTCGAACCGCGCTACGAAAGAGTCTCCCAATTCGTCCATAACCTGCACGGCAACGGGTTGATCACCCTGTCAGGGCCGTCCGGCACGAGCGTGAACTGACTCCAGGGCAAGCAAGAAACAACCCAAACATGTCAATCATTCGTGTCGCGAAGAATAACTTTGACTTTACTTTCTTTTCCATTAGAACTGTTTTTCAATAGAACGCTTTTAGTAGACAAACTGCTTCCTCTAAGACGAAAAAGGAGAACCTGAACATGAGAACCAGAATATTTATTGTTCTGTGGGCGGCTCTGTCGGCGATGTTGATCATCGGCTGCAGCAGCGGTGGCGGTGGTGGTGGTTCCGATGCGGGAACCGACACTGACACTGACACCGACGGTGACACTGATGGTGACACTGATGGTGACACTGACACCGACACGGATACCGACACGGATACCGACACGGACACCGACACGGACACCGATACGGACACCGATACGGACACCGATACGGACACAGACACCGGCGATGCCACGGTTACCACCCAGTTCGGGGTGGTCTCCGGCGGAGGGCTGGTAGAGTCAACAAACTACTCCCTGCGTGTAACCGTCGGCGGTTCGCCAATGGGATCGGGCAGCAGCACAAACTACAGCGGCGCAGTTGGAGTCGGCGCGCTTGTTAATCAGTAA
>JAUVDV010000028.1 GCA_030595125.1 Deltaproteobacteria bacterium | reverse complement strand
CGTAGATGGCATGTCTTTTCTCCATGCCAGATCTCAACGCCAAGAAGAGACTCGAACCCGCTCGTTGAAAAGTCAAAATTTTGGAGGGTTACCAAAGAAAACAACGCTTAAGTTGACAGCGGTAGTCCCTGTGCCCGCCCTGATCTCGTCATCGTCGCCCTGATCTTCCAGAATCTCCTTTGTGGCAGCCTCGATGTGCGATATTGCTGAACGTGCGATGTCGACTGGAAAGATCATAGTTGTCGGTGGTGGGATAGCGGGCGTGAGCGCAGCTATGTCTGCCCGAAACGAGTACCCCGATGCGGGGATAACCCTCTTTGCCTGCGAACCGTATCCCTTCTACAACAGGATCGCCCTGTGCGCGTTCATCACGGGAAAGAAGCAGCAGGATCATCTCCATTTTCATTGCGCCGATCGGTTGCGCGGGGATGGAATAGACGCGCGATGGGGCGAGGATGTCGAGTCGATCGACCCGGGGTCAGGTTCGGTGATTTCGAAGGATGGCAGGCGCTGGGGTTACGACAGGTTGATCCTTGCCACAGGAGCCGTCCCGACGGTGCCGGCCATCGAGGGAATTGATAACAGGGGAGTGTTTACGCTCTGGTCTCTCGCAGATGCCATCGGTGTTCGCGACGCTCTTGTTGATGCCCAAACCGTCGCGATAATCGGCGGCGGGGTTCTGGGCGTCGAGACCGCAGTCGAGCTTGCGAATGCCGGTAAAAAGGTCACCATCTTCGAGGCCGGGGACTCCGTATTGCCCCTCCATCTGGACCGCATTTCTTCCGGGATGTTCGGGGAATTTTTGCGCGAGAAAGGGATCGATACGAGACTTTCGACTTTGGTCGAACGACTGGAGACACGGGGAGCGGCCTTGCGGGTCATCCATCGCGACGGCGCCGGGCTCGATGTGGACATGGTTCTTCTGATGGCGGGAGCCTCGCCCGATACGCGACTTGCAAGATCCGCCGGGATCAAATGTGGCGACGGGATAATTGTGGACTCGCACATGAACACCGACGTTGCTGGAATCTCGGCTTGCGGAAACTGCGCGCAGCTCGATGGGGAGCGAAACTTCCTGTGGAATCCGGCCAGGGCCCAGGGAGAGATCGCCGGGGCAAACGCATTCGAGAACAGGCGCGAGGCGACATCGGAACCGCTGGTGATCCACCTCAAGATGCCCGAGATGCCGTTATTCGTTTGCGGTAGTCCGACTTTCGAAGAGCGCGGGGACATTGTTATCGACGATCGTTCCGGACGGGCCTACCGGGCCTTGCGATTCGACGATCGCTACAGGATGAAGTCAGCCATATTCCTTTTCGAAACCGACGGCTTCTATGAAATCGAGAAGACCATCAGGCGGGCACTTCCGGTCCAAAAGGATCTGGTCGAGGCTCGGGATATTGACGGAATCGTCGAAAGTGTTTCGGTACCCCCGGGTGATGATGATTACAGGAGCTCCGGCTGGGTTTGTCGGATGTGCGGGTACAGCCACGAGGGTGATTATCCGCCGGAGATCTGTCCGGTTTGTTCGGTTGGAAAGGACCAGTTTCTGGTGGCCTGATGGGTACTTCAACGGACAGAAGATACGATGTCATCGTGATCGGTTCGGGTCTCGGAGGCCTCAGCTGCGCGCTGCATTTTGCAAAATCAGGCTTCCACGTCCTGGTCCTGGAAAAGCAACCAAAGGTGGGCGGCTACTGCCAGAATTACGTCAGGGGTGATTACCACTTCGACGTGTCGCTCCATGTCCTTTCGGCCATGAACGAGGGTGGTGGGCTCTACAGGCTTCTCGAATATCTCGGGGTGTTGGACAAACTCAACATCGTGGAGCACGCGCCCATGTTCACCTCGGTCTTCCCCGACCGGGAGTACGACCTTCCCGGTGGAGAGGGTCCCGCAGGCGAATATCTGAAGTCCATGTTCCCGCGCGATAGACAGGGGATCGATCGGTTTATCGATATCATGAAGCGGGTGGTCGGAGACAACACCGACCTCATCTGGACCGGCGAGGCGGATCTCGATAATTTCTTTCCTGCTCGATACTTCAAGAAGACATACCAGGATCTCCTCTCCGAGTGCTTCTCGGACGAGAAACTCCACGGGTTGCTGGGGCAACTGTGGCAATCGACCGGGCTGCCCAACGCGCTTTGCTCGGCAAACTGGGCGGCGGAGGTTTTCGGTTCGCACATCCTGTCCGGCAACTACTATATTCGCGGCGGCGGGCAGGAGCTGTCACTGGCGATGGCCCGCACCCTGAGAGAGGCCGGGTCGGTGGTCAAGACGGCTTCTCTCGTAACGAAAATCCTCACCGAGGACAGGAAGGCCTACGGCGTGGAGCTCGAAAGCGGCGAGCGCTACCTTGCGCCCATCGTGGTCTCCAACGCCGGCCCGGTGCAGACCTACTTTTCCCTCATCGGCAAGGAGCACCTGGCCGCGCCGTACATTTACAAGCTCAACAACATGAAGCCCTCGTGCTCGTTGTTGACCCTGTACATTGGACTCGATTGTCCAGCTGCGGAGGCTGGAGTTGACAAGCGGACCACCTTTGTCAACGGGGGATACGATAACCAGCTGGCGTATCAACTGGCCATGTCGGAAGCGTACGACAGGACCGACTATGTCATCAGCGACTACACCGATACGAGCGGCGCCAACCACCCGCCGGGCCACGGCATCTTACAGGTGCTGGAGGTTGCGGATGGAAAGGCGTGGACCGAGATTCCACGGGACGCCTATCTCGAGAAGAAGAAGCAGGTGACCGACACTATCCTGAAAAAGGTGTTTTTGCGCTATCCGGGGCTGGAAGGCCGTATTCGTGTCCTGGAGATGGGAACGCCTCGGACCATGAAGCTGGCCACGCGAAATCCGTGGGGTTCTGTCTACGGGTGGGCCCAGACGCCGGATCAGGCGGACAATTACCGTTTCTCCGTCACCTCGATTTTCAAGGGGCTCTACTTCACGGGGGCCTGGTGTCGCGGTGGCGGCGGCGGTTATATGGGGGCAGTGGTCAACGGCAGGGTGGCGTGCAGGAATATCCTTGCGCGGGAGGGAATGGAGGGTGTGGAGATGAACATCCACACCGAGAAGAAAACGACCTCGCGACCAGAGGTCGCCCAGGCGGGTGAGGCCAACATGAAACACACCGGGTTTTCAAAGGAAGCGTACGATTTTGTCATTGATGAAGGCGATATCTCCGAGGCGGGCGAGATCTCGTCCGAGGCATGCATCCGTTTCCTGACAAGGTCGGCGGACCGGTACGTGCGCGATCACTCGGGCCTCTTGCGCTCAATCTGGCCTGAGTTTTCGGATGCGGATGAATTACGCGCAACCTTCTTTCAGATGAGGTTCCTCTTCATTCCGTTTGTTTCGGTGCAGGCAGGCGACGCGGTTACGGTTGAGGTGGAGTTCGAGCGCAAAGAGCGCGGGAAGGGCGAGTTCACCCAGAACATCGTACTGGATCGCTCGGGTAAAAAACTCGCCAACGCCGGAGGCAGGGCCTTAATCCGCAAGACGTAGGCTTGTTATTGTAGTACTATCGTTCGGAGTTTAGGAAGGAGTCCCCCGTGGCCGAAAAAGCCAGATCCGTTTTACTGGTAGTCGATGACGAGAGTTCCGTTTGCCGCGCGTTGAGGCGGCTCATGGGGGACAGGGCGGACGAGATCATCACTGCACAGACCCCAACGGACGCGGAGACAATCCTACATTCGAGATCGGTTACCCACGTGATATGCGACCATTTCCTGGGTCCGGGGCAACCCAAGGGCATGGATATCGCAAAGAAATGGAAAGACGCTTTCCCTTCCATCAGGAGCGTCATCATCCTCACCGGAACCAACGTGAAAAATCTCGACCCCCCCGAGACCATCGATCACGTTTTGCCCAAGACCACCGACCCGGTGGAACTCGCCGGGCTCCTCGGTCTTTAGACGTCCCCGTTCACGTTCTACAAGAGTCCCATCAGTCACTATTTTTCCGTCAGACACATTTTTCGTATATCCTCCTGGTCACTGTTAAATGGAAAAAAAGAGGGAACCAAATGCACATTGCGAAAAGAGGGGCTGCGGAATTTTTCGGAACATTCTGGTTGGTGTTCGGCGGCTGCGGAAGCGCGGTCCTGGCGGCGGGTTTTCCGGACATGGGTATCGGCTTCGTCGGGGTCTCGTTGGCCTTTGGCCTCACGGTAGTGACCATGGCCTACGCGGTGGGTCATATCTCCGGGGGGCACTTCAACCCTGCGGTGACTTTTGGACTCTTTGTGGGCAGGCGCGTTCCGGCGAAGGACATCCTTCCGTACGTCGTTGCGCAACTGGCGGGCGCGGTCGCGGCCTCAGCCACGCTGTATCTCATTGCCAGCGGCAAGGCCGGGTTCAGCCTGGCTGACGGGTTTGCGGCCAATGGTTATGAGGCGCATTCACCCGGTGGGTACACCCTGGTTGCCTGCCTGGTGGGGGAGATCGTGTTGACCTTCATCTTCCTGTTCGTGATCTTGGGCGCCACGGATGAGCGTGCTCCCAAGGGTTTTGCGCCGCTGGCCATCGGTCTTTCCCTCACCCTGATCCACCTGATTGGAATTCCGTTGACCAACCTCTCGGTAAACCCCGCCAGGTCCACGGGGCCGGCTGTTTTTGTTCAGGGGTGGGCCTTTGAGCAGCTCTGGATGTTCTGGGTGGCGCCCCTGGTCGGCGCCGCTCTGGCGGGGATCGTATATCCCCTGATCGCAAAAGAGAAAGACAAGGGGACGGAACCCTCCAGTTGATCCTGGATCTCATCATCCTCACTGGAACCAACGTGAAAAATCTCGACCCCCCCGAGACCATCGATCACGTTTTACCCAAGACCACCGACCCGGTAGAACTCGCCGGGCTCCTCGGTCTTTAGAAGCAGGAAATCCACGATGTTCAATCTCTGAACGCCCTGCAAGTCGCCGCCGAACAAAGTGTCAGTGGTCACAAGGAGTTTGGGGTAGTTGTCCTTGATGGCGAGCAGTGGTCTCAGTTCTCGTTCGATGGTGGATTTTTCTGCGAGGAGGTAGGCGACTTGAATGTATTTCTTCTGACCTGCCCGTTCGGCCACGAAGTCGATTTCGAAGCTATCATGCTTTCCTATGTGCACTGAGTAGCCTCGCCTGAGGAGCTCGAGATAGACGACATTTTCAAGGAAGCCACCGATGTCTCCTTCGCGATACCCGAGAAGCGCATGGCGCAAACCGATGTCTCCGAGGTAGTACTTTTCGTGAATCTCCAGCAGGCGCTTTCCCTTGATATCGTAGCGCCGTACCTTGTGAAGAGCGTATGTGTCGACAATGTAGGATAGATAATTCTGCACCGTTTCCACGCCAACGGACATACGTTGTGATTTGACGTAGTCCGCGATTTTCTTGGATGAAAAAATGTTGCCGACATTGTCGAAGGTGTAGCGGGTGATGTTTTCGAGCAGGCTCACGTTTCGCAAACTGTGACGTTTGATCACGTCCTTGAGCAGAATCGTATTGAACAGGCTTTCGATGTACTGATAGATGATTTCGTCGTTCTGATCGAAATGGTGAAGGGCCGGCATGCCGCCGGTTCTCAAAAACCTTTGAAAATGACTTTGCGCGTCGTCTCTCGATAGCTCCATGAACTCGAGGTACTCCGAGAAACCAAGAGAGTATATTGGAAATTCGATATACCGTCCCGACAGTTTCGTTGCGAGCTCCGACGACAACATTTGTGCATTCGAGCCGGTAATGTAGATGTCATATCTCGAGTCGGTAAACAGTGATTCGACGGCTCGTTCCCACCCCTCACATTCCTGAACCTCGTCGATCAAAATGTATGTTTTTCCGGTCTGGGGCGTTTTGTCTTTGATGTGGCGATACAGTGATTTGTAATGCAACAATGACTCGGACTCGATTCTGTCCAGGTTGATGAGGATGATGGAGTTTTCAGGAACATTTTTGGCGAGGAGCGATTCTTCGAGTAGCTTCAAGAAGCAACTCTTTCCCACTCGTCGCATTCCGGTGATGATTTTGATCACCGGTTTGTCGATAAACGGCTGGATTTTGTCGATGTACAAGTTTCTTGTATACATGAACCTTACGTTAACATGCTGCAAAGTTTCTTGTATACAGAAAACTTTGCCAGAACGGGATCAGTCGAACAATAGTTTGACCTGATCGGGTTCGATGGGAACGGCGACGGCGCGTCCGAGAAACTCCACCTCGACCACCAGGCGATGCTGGCGATCGGCCGAATCGTGGATCACACCGATCGCGCCGGTGAACGGCCCATCCATGACAACTACCCTGCGCCCCGCCTGAACGAGCGGATGGGGACGAGCCTGCTCGGAGGCGCCTCCCACCAGGATCTTTAGGCTCTTCATCGTTTCATCCGGAACCGGGACCGCCGCGCCGCCGAATCCGACTATGCGGACAACTCCCGGAGCCCGCAGGACATCGACTCTTTCGGGTTGCCGTTCCGCCAGGCGCACGAACAGGTATCCGGAAAAGAGCGGACGGTCGAGGATCACCTTTCGATCGGTCCTCAGGGACGGCGCACGGTATGTGGGCAGAAAGACCTCCACTCCGGCGGCGCGGATGTGATCGGCCGCCACGCGCTCCTGATTGGAGCGAACGTGAACGGCGTACCAGGCAACAGAGTCCAAGCCCTCAGGCCTCGACCCGGGCGAGGGTAAGGTTGCCGGACGCGACGTCCTTCTTGCGGGTGTACGCCCTGACCCTGAACGCGGTGAGGGGGCCGAGATTTCGCTGCAGGCGCGCCTCGAGCAACAGTGTTTCTCCGGGGGTGACCGGCTCGGTCCACTTCATATCGGCGCGAGCCAGATAGAAGATATCACCCTGTGGCCGCTCCCCCCGCTCCATGGCCGAGAGCGCCAGCAACAGTCCGCTGGTCTGCGCAAGGGCCTCGGTTATAAGAACTCCGGGCATTATCGCGCGACCTGGAAAGTGCCCGGAAAAATGCGGTTCATCCTCGCGCAGTTCGCGCTGCGCGAGCACCTGCTCATCCACCTGGAGTTCAAGCACCCGGTCCACAAACAGAAACGGATCCCGGTGAGGCAGGATCTGCATGATCTCCTGGCGGCCCACATCGACTCTGCTCATTTCTCGTCTCCTTTTCCGTTTGAAACCTCAGGGTCGATCGTCGGAGAGATCGGCCAGGCCTGCGGTCATCATCCGTTTCGCCATCCTCGAGAGATCCGACGCCCTGTCCCTTTTATCCCGAGGCAACGGATCAAACACCCGGATCCTCCACGTAGCGCGAGCGAAGGTCAACATGCTTCCCTCTTCCGGTGAGAGGTACGGGATATCCGAGTGCAGGAGCACCGGGACTACGGGAACGTTCGCTTCGAGGGCCACGCGGAAGAACACGTCCGAAAATGCGAGCATCTTTCCTCTTCTGGCGCGGGTGTTCTCCGGAAAAACGAAAAGAGAGCTGCCGTGCGCAAGGGCGTGGCGACACTGCGCGATACCCGCGACGATGGACTCATTTGAAGTTCTATCCATCGGTATACAGCCCATCCAGCGAATGGCCAGACCGATCAGAGGCACTTTCATGTACGACGACTTGACCGGCAACCGCACGTTCGGGAAGACCGATATGGCAAGGATCGCGTCCAGCCAGGATCTGTGATTCGCCACAAAAACGCAGGGCGCCGTCCCGTCGATCATCTCCCGGGGCGGGATCTCGGCGAATCGATGGAGTCGGATGAATGATAGATACCCCAGGAAGAACCAGCGTAAGAAGCCCGCCAAAACCCCGCGCAGAGCCTGGTAGCTGCCGCTCCTGTCCACAAGTCCGGCAATGGCGAGGAAGGGAAAGATGATGATGAACATGATCATCGCGATCAGCCATCCGAGGTAGCTGGCAGCTCCCACTGTCAACCAGCGTAAAATGGACGCGGTTTTCGCCGGTTGTCGCTCGTCGTTCATCGCTTCAAACAGTTTTGCCGAGAAAAGAAGGAAAGGAAATGACTTTGTGCGCGGAGGGGGACTCGAACCCCCATGAGGTTGCCCTCACTAGGCCCTCAACCTAGCGCGTCTACCAAGTTCCGCCATCCGCGCAGTATTGAAAAAGAACTCGCACAGGCCTTTGTTGTCCTGTGGAATCGCAGCGATTTATCTTATCCGATCGTCGCCGTGTCAAGAGCTTTTAAATGCTTCTTCTGAAACACTTGTGTTTGACCGGGGCTTCATGGGCCACTATTATCGTTGCGTATTTGGGGGGTAGCCAAAGGAGGGCACCTCGTGAACTTTTCTGAAATCGTCAAAAAAATCGACACATATCGCGAAGATATTATCGAACTCGAGACTGAGATCACCGCCATTCCGGCCCTTAGCCCCGAATACGATGCGCCGGCGGAACAGACCGGCGAAGCGCGAAAAGTGGAGGTTCTCAAGAAATACCTCATCGACCACGGGATAACAGATCTCGAGGAGATCAATGCGCCGGACGAGCGCGTACCCGGCGGCGTGCGACCAAACCTCATCGCGAGAATCAAGGGACACTCCAGCGAGAAAACCACCTGGATTATGGCTCATACGGATGTCGTACCTCCTGGAGACATGGACAAATGGAATTCGGATCCCTGGAAACTGAAGGTGGACGGGGATGTGATTTACGGTCGCGGAGTAGAAGACAACCAGCAGGGTCTGGTGAGCGGTGTGTTGGTGGCCCGTGCCTTGCTCGAGACAGGGACCGTGCCCCCGCACGATCTGGCGCTCCTCTTCGTTGCCGACGAGGAATGCGGCTCCGAGTACGGCATCCAGTACGTGCTCGAGAATGCCAACCCCTTCATCCCCGAGGACATCATCGTGGTGCCCGATGGGGGAGCCCCCGACGGAAGTGAGATCGAGGTCGCAGAGAAGGGCATCATCTGGGCCAAGTTCAAGATCGAGGGCAAACAATGCCACGGTTCCATGCCCGCGCACGGCGTCAACGCCATGCGCGCCGGCGCACATTTGATCGTTCGCCTCGACGCGATACTCCACGAGAAGTTTGCGGACAAGGATCCCGTCTTCTCGCCGCCCGAAAGCACCTTCGAGCCCACCAAGAAGGAGAACAACGTGGGCGCGGTCAATATCATCCCCGGCGATGATGTCTTCTTCCTGGACTGCAGGCTCCTGCCCAGATACTCGCTCGACGACGTGATCGACACCATCGGCGGGGTCTGCGTGGAGGTAGAGAAGGAGTTCGGGGTAAAGGTGAACATGACCTTCGAGCAAAAGGAAGAGGCTGCGCCCACAACGCCGGAAGACGCTCCGGTCGTCGGTCTGGTCCGGGACGCCGTCAAGGAGATTTACGGGGTGGACGCCAAACCCGTCGGGATCGGCGGGGGAACCGTCGCGGCCTACCTCCGCAGAAAGGGCCTGCCATGCGTCGTATGGTCGAAGATGGAGGAGACCATGCACACTCCCAATGAGAACGCCAACATCAATAATATCCTTGGTGACGCCAAGGTGATCGCCCACATCGTCATGGCCGGGTAGGAAGGCAAAACAGCCTCATGTGGCGCAGGCTCGCCATGGCGTTGCCGATATCCTTGCTGGTCCACATCCTGGTTCTTCTGCTTGGACGCCCGGACTATCAGGAGGTATCCGATTATGCGATTGATCTGGAGGTGATCGAGATGGCGCCCGGGAAGCCAGCAACTTCCAGGGAGCCCGCCGCCATACCGGAGGAAATGCCGGCTGGTGAGCCCGAGGAAATTCCGAAGCCCGAGGAAATTCCGAAGCCCGAAACAGACGATGAGACGAGCATCACAGCCATCGAGTTGCCCGGAGAAATCCGCGCTTCGGACGCCGGTGTCGTGGCTGCCGCGGCATCCGACGGGGGACCGACCGCAGTGGCCGCCCTTGCCGGGGACGGGGGTGTGGGCACGGGAAGCGGTATCTGTTTCCACGATGTCTTTCCCTTCGCAAAGAAAGATCCATCGTGGGTTCTATGGGTGTCCATGTCTTCGTTCAACAACACCGTTTTCGAAAGCGGGTTGGCCAGAACCCTCGGTTCGTTCAGCCTGTACAAGGATATGGCCGGAGCGACCGGGGTGGACCCTTACACGGAGGTGGATGGATTTCTTGTCACCGCCGATGACTTCGCCGACTGGAAATCATACCGGGTGATCGCAACATACAATTCCGGCGAGGAAAACCTTCGGCGGCGTCTGGAAAAGAACAGGGGCAAGGAGCGCGGTTTCTCCTGGACAAAGACCGAGGCGGGTTACGAGGGCGCGATACCGGGAACCTATCGATGGCATCTGGTCGGCTCGGGCCGTGTGCTGGCCGTCACCCACGAACCCCCCGCTCATTTTGTAGATGCGGGCCTGCCGGATGCTTCTCCGATCAAACAACCGGTATCGCCGAGCTTCCCCGACTGGCCCGCGCAAGTTGCCTGCATGACGCCCGGAAATGAAGTCGAGCCGGGCGCAGACACACCCAAATTCACCGCCCTCGTCCGCTCCAACCTCGGTCCCGATCCCGAAGGTCACTGGCCGGCCGCGCTCATCGCGACGAACGATCCCAAGGCGGTGGGCCTCAGCATGGGGCACGAGCTTCCCGTCAAGTTCAGATGGGCGATCGTGAAGGCTTTCTTCAGCGATCCCATAAGGTTGCAGGGCGTGATTCGATTCGACGGAACACCGGAAGAGGTCGCCGCTGTAGAGAAAATGTGGCGCCACATGGTGATCCGGGCGGGTTCGGATCCGTTCATGGCCATGGCCGGGCTGGGTCATATCTTCGACAAGCTCGAGATCAATGCCAAAAGCGATCGCATCGAGTTCAAGCTTCCCCTGACCGAATCCCAGGTACAGGCATCCCTGCTCTTCCTGCAGCTACAGGCGGAGGCGCTCGACGCCAAGATCGGTCGACATCGTGGTAAGGGCAGAGGCGGAGACTGAAAAAACGGACAAGAAATGATTCAACCCGTTGGGCTTGCCTCCAACTCCAATGGGTGTGTATATAAGAACAGTTTTCAAATGGGTATTTGACGTTCGAAAAATAGTTTCTTAAATGACGTTTGATTTAGGAAACCACAGAAATCGAGGAGCCAGGTTCATGAAGCTTCGCCAAGTATCAACCTTCTGCACAAGAGGAATTCTCTCGGTTACGCTGGCAGCTACTCTGCTGCTGGGCGCTCTCAACGGAGCGGCTCAGGTACCGGCGCCACCGCCGCCTACGATGGCACCTGCGCCTCCTCCTCCCGCCGCACCGGCTGCGACACCGGCTGCGGCTCCTGCAGCGGCCGCCTCCGGCCTCGACCCAATCAAGGAACGAGAGATCATCGATCACGTCGTCAACGGGAAGAGTTCCGTCAAGGGTCTGGATCTTGCCTCGGCGCAGATGTACTTCGAGCAGGCATTTGCAAAGTGTGACGAGTATCAGGTCACGGGGCCGTTGCTGGCCCGCGTGTACATGGCCCTCGGTTCGCTGTTTGCGGGATATCTCCAGCAGGTTCCCCAGGGCACCGATTTCATGAAGATGGCTCTCTCCGTAGATCCCACCGTGAAGCCCGAGGCGGATCTTCTCAACGAAACCATTCAAACCACCTTCGACATGGTTCGCGAGCGCATGGGAATTACCGGTCCCGCCCAGGTCGGCCAGGGGGGTGGAGTCGTTGTGGGTCCGGGGGGCTTCTGGGTCATGAAGCACGAGCGGGTCACACAGGCCAAGCGAATGTTCCCCTTCGGTATCTACGTGGCTTCAAACCCTATGGTGGCGATGCAGGGCGTGAGGTTCTACTTTCGGCTCCCCTCCGATCGAAACTACCAGATGGCGGACATGCAAAAGAACGGCGACATGTACGGAGTCCTCATCGGGTGTGACGCCATCGCCTTGCTCGATCCAAGCGCCATCTATTATTACATCCAGATCATCGGGGGAGATGGATCCATCATTGCGAACGAGGGCACCGTCGACAACCCCATCGAGATCAAGATGGTCGACCAGGCGGCTTTTGTGGGTCAACAACCCAACCTTCCGGGTATGGCTCCCCACGAAGTATGTAATCCGGACGACGCAGCGCCGTGCCCTCCATGGGATCCCCACTGCCATGATATCCCCTGTGTTACCGAGGAAGACTGCATCGGCTCAAAGATTTGCCAGGATGGATACTGCGTGGCGGGTGAGGGCGGCGAAGAAGACGATGACGGCGAGATCGGCGCCATCGGCATCTCGATCTGGGCCGGTATGGGTATGGGCTTCGGAATTGTCGGCGGCCGGGACGAAAATGGATTGTGCGGCAACGACAGCTGTCTGGCCGCAGACGGCAACGGAATCTCACTGGCGACAGGTGTTTCGCCGAGTTGGATGTTCGTCAGGTTTGGCGTCGGGTACTTCATCCTGGATTGGCTGCGCGCAGGTCTGTGGATGCGGATGCAAAATATCAGCAGCGACAAAATGAGAATAGCCGGATTGGGAGCGTCCATTCCAGATCAATCCAAGGTATACGGCCCCATGTGGGGCCTCACCGGTTCGGTCTTTTACTGGGGCAACGGGGAGTTGTTCAGCCAGGGTCAGGTGGTGGACGAGCACGGCCAGCTGGCCGAGGACCAGGGTTTGCGACTCTACGCCCGTCTCGAGTTCAATTTCTACGGCGCAACGTACCACTCGATGTCGCTCACCGGTAAGGATGACGAAGGCGACACGCAACAGGTAAACCGGCAGCGCGCCTCGGGCATGCAGGCCCTCGGGTTAGGGCCTGGCATCCTGTACGGAATCCACAAGAACATCGATGTCGGATTTGAGATCATGTACGATTTTGTTGGCCTGGGAACCGACACGTGGGCTCATAACTTCGACATGTGGCTCCAGCTTCATTTTCACTTCTAGGTCAACACTTCACCGGGGTGGCGGAATTGGTAGACGCAAGGGACTTAAAATCCCTCGGATGTAAATCCGTGCCGGTTCGATTCCGGCCCTCGGTACAAGACCCCATCCCGTCCCCTTCAGATGTGAAAATGCAAACACTTCCATAAATTCCATTTCATGATACATGTGAGGGTGACAAAACGAAGCTGAACTACAAGCTCAACACGCTGTTTCACATTCTACCTGGAGAAAATCATGTACGCAGACGACCTGTTCACCGCTCCTCAAGTAGCCAAAATTTGTTCAACCGATCTCAAGACCATCCATAACTGGGTCAACCGAGGTGAGATCAATTACTTTCGCACGCCGGGCCGCCATCTGCGGTTTCGTCGGGGAGATATCCTGGAGTTCCTCAACAAGTTCGGATATCCGGTCCCCGTAAATTTCCGCTCAACCCGACCCCGCGTCATTGTCATCGACAGCATGGAAGGCTCGTCAAAGGAAATAACGCGCGTACTTTCGCAAGACGTGGATCTGGAAATTTTTCGGGATCATATGGACGCTCTTCTGGCTATCGGCAAGCAGGCGCCGTCCCTGGTCCTGGTGAACGGCATCTGTGATCCCGCCATGATGCACGTGGTCGAGAGAATCGCAACGAGTGAGAGCAGGGTTCCCGTGGCGGTCTACGGTGGAGACGCCGAAATTGAAAAGAAGTCTCGGGAAGCCGGAGCCGCAGCGTGGATCACGGGAATCGATGACAAGCAGCTGCGCCGCCGGGCAATTGACCTCCTCGGAGCCGGACCCGCCCGTTAAAGCCGGCCGCCATCATCTTCCCCTTCCCCTATTTCAGGGGAAGGCCGGGATGGGGTTTTGCCAAGTTCAAACCCGTAACGCTCCAGGTCGGCCGCGAGCCAATCGAAATCGCGAATGATTCGCTGACGGGTGGACTCGTATGCCATCTCCTCTGTCTCTGTCCGGTTGAAAAACCGCATCAGGGTGCCGGACATCTTTTCCAGATCGCGGGGAGTGGGAGAAAAAACCAGCACCTTGAGATCAGGATAGGCCTCCTCCGCGCGATCGATAACTTCCGACAGGCGGGTTCGTATCATCGATTTGACGGACTGGACGGTGTTGAAGAATCCACCACGTTCGCTAACATATCCGGCCTCTTCCACCTGTACGGGGGTCATCGGATCAATGCAGATTACCAGCCGTGCGCCGTGCGCCACCGCCACATCCAGATCGATGGTGCGCGTGAAGATCCCATCCACGAAATAGCGGTCGCCGATTTTTTCCGGCGCATAGTATGGCGTCATTGCCGTGGATGCCCGGACAGCCCTGGATATGGTCGGATCGTTCAGGCCCAAAGTTCCGAAGCTCACATGGACCCCCGAATCCTGATCTGTGACACCGACGAACAGCTTCTTTTCGAGCTTGTCGAATTCGTTCACCAGCCCCCGCTTTTCGAGCTCGCGCTCGAGGTAGACGCGCAACTTGTCCCCAGAAAAGAGCGCTGTCGGGGTGACCTTCATGGCAGTGTCGATAGGTTTTGTGAGCCAGTTCCCTCGCATGATGTCGGCCACTGCGCCTATGAGCCGCCGCGCCACCTCGCCGAGATTGGGATCGAAGAGAATGCTTCTGGTGACCGGAGCGATCCTGCTATCGCGCCCGTGCAGGGCATCCGCAATCTCGGAAGGCTCGACTCCATTGGCCAGAAATGCACAAAGAACCGCGCCGGCCGATATCCCCGAAAAGATATCGAAATCCGTTATGGTTTTGTTCTTCAGATGGGCATTGAGCGCGCGGAGCACACCCAACTCGTAGAACATCCCCTCTATCCCGCCGCCGGCCAGGCAAATTGCTATCTTGCCCGGGTCATCGGGCTTGGCTATACGGTAAGCCGACTCGAGCACGTCCAGCAATGACTCGGGCTCCACGTACACCCCACCGAGTTGTAACGTCCCGACGGCGTACGCGTGATGTGCGGTCGAGCTATCTTCTGGAAGGATCACCATGATGGAGCGGCGGGTCGGCATTCGACCCAAACCGCTTCCGGCCATCAGTGAAGGGAGAACCTTGCCGGCCATGGTCTCCATGAAAGTATTCCCGGGATCATCTTCTCGGCAATCGATGAGGCTCGCGCCCACGGGGGCATTTCTGAACTGCTCCACGAAATCCCCCGGATCACGATACAATCGAACCGACGGGGTTGCTCCGCTCGCCAGGGAGACCTGGACTCCTTTAAAGAAATCGTCGTCGGCCACGGGGCCCGAAGCCGCTTTTCGGATCTGTTCACTCCATTTGGCAAACGCGCCGGAAGCGGCCAGCACAAGGATTTCAATGCTTGTTCCGCCCGTATCGCGGTTGCTTTTTCCAGTTTCGGTCATGAGTGCATCATATTCTTATCTACTTGTAATTTAGACAATACTATATGAATAACGAATTCGTTAATTGAATTGAAAAAAGTTTCATGCTACGCAAACGTAAAGCAACAACCGAGAAATCATCTGGGAGGATGTCATGGCCGAAGATAAGGTAGTCTCGAGCTTCAAGCGTAACCCCACCGAAGAGGTGAGGGCGGGGATCAAGGAATTCAAGGGTCGCAGATACATCGATCTGCGCATTTACTACATGGATGATCAGGGCGAGTGGAAACCCACCCGCAAGGGCATCTCTCTCGCCACCGATTTCATGCCCGAGCTGAAAACGGCGGTGGGGGCCATCGAGGCCGAGCTCAAGACGATGGAAAAAGAAGAGTAGTCGAGCCTCGATTACCTTTCGATACCAATTAGTAAGCCGCTTTCCATAGCGAAAGCTATCTTTTCTCTGTCCGGGTTGAAGTAGGCCTCTATCATCTTCCCCTTCCCCTATCTCAGGGGAAGGCCGGGATAGGGTTCCCCGGCACGGTTCTTTTGTGGTATTCGCCATGAATGGATTTATCAGGAGGAGCTAATGCCCCATAGAATCGAGGTCATGTTGCACCGCGGTCAGCGGGACGCCCATGGTGCAAGAATCGCCCGGGAAATCACCGACCATCTGGGCCTCGAAGTGAGAAAAGTCGCCATCGTCGATGTTTACACCATCAGCGCTGATCTCGCGCCGGAGGATCTCGCCCGGTTGGCCGAAGAATTGTCCGACCCCCTCATCCAGGAATGGGCCATCGACAGCCCAATCGCCCGTGGCTTCGACTGGCTGGTGGAGGTGGGGTTCCGGCCGGGGGTTACCGATAACGTGGGTCGAACAGCCACGGAATGCGCGCGAATGATCCTCCAGGAAAAACTTCCCCCATCGGACGCAGTCTACACATCAACCCAGTATCTGATCTCCGCTGAGCTCGTCCGCTCCGAGATCGACACCATTGCGACCGGGCTCCTGGGAAACCCGTTGATCAATCGATTCGCCGTCATCGATCGCCGCACATTCGAAAACGATGGCGTGGCGATGGAAATCCCCGTCGTGATTCAGGGTGCCGAACCCACCATCGAGACCATCGACCTGGAGCTGCCTGACAAGGACCTGTTGCGCCTGAGCCGGGATCGAACATGGGCACTATCCCTGGACGAAATGCAGACCGTACGTGACCACTACCGCGACGAGAATACCAGAGCGAAGCGGGAGGAGTGTGGCCTGCCCGCCGTTCCAACCGACGTCGAACTCGAAGTATTCGCGCAGACATGGTCCGAGCACTGCAAGCACAAGATCTTCAACGCCCTCATCAAGTATGAAGAGGCCGGGAGCGCAGAGGAGATCGATTCCATTTACAGGTCCTACATCAAGGAAGCGACGAAAGTCGTGCGCGCCGAACTGGGGCAGGATGACTTCTGTCTCTCGGTGTTCGTGGACAACGCGGGCGTGTGGAAGTTCGACGACGATTGGAGTCTGGTCTTCAAGGTGGAGACACATAACTCGCCGTCCGCCCTGGACCCGTACGGCGGAGCGCTCACGGGGATCGTGGGCGTCAACAGGGATCCCCACGGCACCGGCCAGGGCTCCAGGCTCTTCTGTAACACCGACGTGTTCTGCCTGGCAGATCCTTTTCATAAGGGTGACATACCGCCCAGACTCCTTCATCCGCATCGGGTGCTCGAGGGGGTTCGCGAAGGGGTGGAGCACGGGGGAAACAAGAGCGGTATCCCCACGGTCAACGGATCCCTGGTGTTCGACCGGCGTTTCCTGGGCAAACCGCTCGTCTTTTGTGGCACCGGCGGGATCATGCCGGCGCGGATCAACGGGAGGCCCAGTCATGAAAAGGGTGCCAATCCGGGGGATCGCGTCCTCATGGTGGGTGGCAGGATAGGAAAGGACGGGATCCACGGGGCCACGTTCTCCTCGGAGGAACTCCACGAGGGTTCGCCTGTCACTGCGGTTCAAATAGGCGATCCCATAACCCAAAAGCGCATGATTGATTTCCTGCTGAGGGCGAGGGACGAGGACCTGATGACCTGCCTGACGGACAACGGCGCCGGCGGGCTGTCCTCCTCGATCGGAGAGACCGCAGAGGAACCCGGCGGTGCGAAGATCGATCTGAAAAAGGCGCCCCTGAAATATCAGGGACTGCAACCCTGGGAGATCTTTGTCTCCGAAGCTCAGGAGAGGATGACCGCAGCAGTTCACCCCGATAAAGTTGACAGGTTCGTAGGCCTCGCCGCGGAAATGGGCGTGGAGGCCACCGACCTGGGCGAATATACCGAAGGCCCCTATCTCGAGCTTAATTACGGCGACATGCCGGTGGCGCTCTTCCACATGGACTTTCTGCACCACGGCCTCCCCCAGATGACCCTGGAGGCCTTCTGGAAGAAACCGGACGAGACCGCGCCCAATATTCCCACCTCCGATGACCTCGGAGACGTGCTTCTTGCGATGCTGGGCTGCCTGGACATCTGCTCCAAGGAATACTGGGTGCGGCAATACGATCACGAGGTGCAGGGCGGTTCGGTGGTCAAACCACTGTGCGGAGAGCAGGCCGATGGTCCCTCCGACGCGTCTGTTGTCAGGCCTGTCCTCGAGTCCATGCGAGGTGTGGCGGTGGGCCACGGAATTTGCCCACGGTACTCGGACATCGACAGCTATCACATGGCTGCGTGCGCCGCAGACGAGGCGATGCGAAATATCGTGGCCACAGGAGCAGATCCCAACAATGTTGCGGCCCTCGATAACTTCTGCTGGTGCGATCCGGTCCAGTCAAAGACCAACCCGGACGGACGACACAAGCTGGCCCAGCTGGTTCGAGCCTCCAGAGCGCTGTACGACGTTTGCGTCTCTTACGGCATGCCCCTGGTCTCCGGCAAGGACAGCATGAAGAACGACTACTCGATCGGGAATACCAAGATCTCGATTCCACCGACCTTGCTCGTCACGGTGGTCGGCCAGCTGGAGGACTCCAACCTGGCGATCACCATGGACGTCAAACGGGCCGGTGATGTTGTCTACCTCATGGGCGACACTCATCCGGACATGGGCGCGTCCCAATATCTTGCGCACCTGGGTATAGAGGGTGGCAGCGTGCCCAAGCTCCGCAGCCCCGATGTCGCTATCCGTTCATATCGCTGGCTCCACCGGGCCATTCGCGGCAAGCTCGTCGCGTCCTGTCACGACCTGTCCGACGGAGGTCTGGGCGTCGCCCTCGCCGAGAGCGCTTTTGCGGGCGGCCTGGGGATGGTGATCGATCTTCGCGCGGTAAAAAAACACGACATTGACGGTGACGACGTACTCCTGTTCTCGGAAACGCCGGGGCGTATCCTCGTATCGGTGCCGCAAAATTGCGCGCGAGCTTTTGAAATAGTGATGGGTGACCTGATCGCGAAGCTCGGATACGTCAGCGACGACAAACAGTTGTCCATAACGGGCCTGAACGGCGAAACCGTGATTGACGCCAACGTGTTCGAGCTGAAGAAGGCCTGGAAGGCTCCCCTGAGCTTCAAGGAGGTGCGCTGATGTCTCGTCGTGTACGCGCCATGGTGCTGGCCGGAAACGGCATCAACTGCGAGATGGAAACCGCCCATGCCTGCAAGTTGGGCGGTGTGGATCAGACCGACATCACCTATCTCTGGGATCTGGCGTCTGGCAAGGCCACCCTCGAGGGATATGATTTGCTCTGTCTTCCCGGCGGCTTCCTCGACGGCGATGATCTGGGCTCCGCCCGGGCCTCGGCCATACGACTTCGCCACACAGAAGTGAACGGCCGTTCCCTCACAGATCAGATCGTCGGATTCGTCAGTAACGGAGGTCTGGTGATAGGCATTTGCAACGGCTTCCAGCTCATGATCAAGTTGGGGCTCCTGCCCGCGCTGGACAACAAGGCAAACGAAGTCCAGGCCACGCTCACGTGGAATGATTCGAGCCGCTTCGAAGATCGGTGGGTCAACCTGAAGATCGATCCGGAATCACCCTGTGTATTCACGCGCGGGATGGACAAGATCATGCTTCCCATTCGTCACGGAGAAGGAAAGATCGTTGCGCCCGACGAGACCTTCGACCGAATTCTCACGGCGCACCAGGCGCCTCTGGCTTATATCGACCCCAAGACCGGGGAATCCACCATGGAATACCCCCTCAATCCTAACGGTACGGCCCACGGAATCGCCGGCCTCACTGACCCGACCGGTCGCCTTTTTGGATTGATGCCGCACCCGGAGGCTTTTCTGCACCGGACCAACCACCCCCGCTGGACCAGGGAAGATCTCCCCGAGGAAGGCGACGGCCTCGCGCTCTTTCGAAATGCCGTGGAGTATATTAAAGAAAACTGATTTGGTGATGATCATCCGCCGTAGCTCGCTTTAGCGAGCGAAGGAGGACAGACGTCGAACCCGTCCGATCTTTTCAAAATCTTTGTCGTCAGCCAGGAGAACGGCCTCCTTTTCGAGGACGAGCGCCGCGATGAAGCAATCCACGCTCCCTCGCAAGGTAATGCCCTTCCTTCTTGCGTCGAAGTAAATCCGTGCCGCTTCCACATGGGTACTCACAGGATCGGCCGGAACAACGATCTCCTGAGTGCTCAAGACTTCCCACATCTCACGCCATTCTCTCTCGTCCCGGGATCCTTGAAGCAACTCCTGTATACATACGGCCGGCAAGGCTATTATCTCATTGTCATTCTCGGCGGCCTCCAGCGCCTTTACCTTATTTGTTTTCTTGCCTCTGAAAAGATCGACCAGGACGGAGGTATCCACGATTATCAAGGCGCTACTCCCGGAGTTCTTTATAGTCGTAACCTTCGCGAAAGTGGATGCGGTCCTTCAGATCCAGCAGGCTCCTGCGTTTTCGTTGCGCTATCAACGTGAGAAGCGCCTCCCTTATTAGGGCTCGTTTGGTCTTTATCCCGGTGAGTTCCAGGGCCTCTTCCACCAGCTCATCATCCAGCACGATATTGGTTCGCATGTTTTGACCTCCCAATATAGATTATACACATCCTGATACACACTGACAATCGGCCGAGTAGGCCGGACACATTTTTTCCGGAGAGAACCCCTCTGAAAAAGAGTAACGATTCGGCAGCTATTTCTTACGGGCAGTTCGCCGGAACGGGCGTGCACGTGTCGTCGAGGTTGTCGCTAACATATATCGCAGCAGGTCCGCTGGTGAGCTGGTCCAGGACTTCGCATGCCTCGCAATCGGGCAGGGCGGTGTTCCAGCGGATTTCAAAGTAATCGCTCACCGAGATGATGCCGCTCAGACCGTCCAGGTTGGTGAGAGTACCGTTATTTGAGATGGACAGGTACCAACCCACCGAGGTGATGGCGCCAAGACTGTCCAGGTTGGTGAGGGCGGCGTTGTAAGTGATACTCAAGTTCCCACCCACCGAGCCGGTGATACCGCTCAGACCGTCCAGGTTGGTGAGGTCGTCATTATTTTCAATCCACAAGTTCCAACCCACCGAGGTGATGCCGCTCAGTCCGTTCAGGTTTGTGAGGGCGGCGTTGTTTCCGATCATCAAGCCCAAGTACACCGAGGTTACCCCGCTAAGTCCGTCCAGGTTTGTGAGGGCGGCGTTGTAATTGATACTCAAGTCCTCGTTCACTGAGGTGATCCCGCTAAGTCCGTCCAGGTTCGTCAGGGCACCATTACTGTAGATGACCAAGCCCTCGCCCACCGAAGTAAGGGCGCTCAGACCATTCACGTCGGTCAGTGCGGAGTTTAATTGGATTATCAAGTCCCCGCCCACCGAGGTGAGGGCGCCAAGCCCGTCCAAATTAGTGAGGATGGCGTTTCCCCCGATCAACAAGTAACCGCCCACCGTGGTGAGGACGTTCAGACCGTTTACATCGGCCAGGGCGTCATTATCATCGATTCTCAAGATTCCACCCACCGAGGTAAGGGCGCCAAGCCCGTCCAGGTTGGTGAGGGCGTGGTTTTCGCGGATTGATAAGTACCCAACCACCGAGGTGAGGGTGCTCAGGCCGTCCAGATTGGCCAGGGAGTCGTTTTCGCAGACTAACAAGTCCCCGCCCACTGAGGTGAAGGCGCTCAAGCCGTTCACGTCGGTCAGTGCGGCGTTCAATTGGATTATCAAGTCCCCGCCCACCGAGGTGAGGACGCTCGGACCGTTCACGTCGGCCAGGGCACCATTACTGTAGATGACCAAGTCCTCGCCCACCGAGGTGAGGGCGCCAAGCCCGCCCAGATTGGTCAGGGCACCATTACAGTAGATGGCCAAGTCTCCGCCCACCGAGGTGAGGACGCTCATGCCGTTCAAGTTTGCGAGGGCGGTGTTTTCGTAAAAGAGCAAGCTCCCACCTACCGAAGTGAGGGCGCTCAAACCGTTTACGTCGGTGAGGGTGGCGTTCAATTGGATTGTCAAATCCCCACCCACTGAGATGAGGGCGCTCAGACCGTTCACGTTGGTGAGGGAGTCATTATCTTCGATCTCCAAATCACACCCTACTGAGGTGAGAGCACTCAAACCGTTTACGTCGGTGAGGGCGGCGTTCAATTGGATTGTCAAATCCCCACCCACTGAGATGAGGGCGCTCAGACCGTTCACGTTGGTGAGGGAGTCATTATCTTCGATCTCCAAATCACACCCTACTGAGGTGAGAGCGCTCAGACCGTTCACGTTGGTGAGGGAGTCATTATATTCGATCAAAAAGTCCCCGCCCACCGAGGTGAGGACGCTCAAGCCGTCCAGATTGGTGAGGGTGTCGTTGTTTCTGATCCATAAATCCCCACCCACCGAGGTGAGGCAAATCAACTCGCTCAAGTCGGTACACAAAGGGCACTCAATTACAAGGTATCCCGAGATCGATGTGTATCCCGCAAGGGTTGCAACATCCGATTGCGTGATGATGATGAAATTGTCGTTGTACTCCCCTAGATTGCAATCAGTGTCCGTATCCGTGTCGGTATCCGTATCCGTGTTGGTATCCGTATCCGTATCCGTGTCGGTGTCCGTATCCGTATCCGTATCCGTGTCGGTATCTGTGTCGGTATCTGTATCTGTGTCGGTCGTCCCACCGTCGGAGCGGTCCGATGAGCCGGCCGAGCAGCCTGCGATGAGGGCGACCAGCACCAGGCCCGGTAGAAGATTCTTGATATCGATCATCGCAATTGACCCCTATCCATTGGGGCAATCATACCATCGGCTTGGCCGCGCCTGGTCGGAAAAGTATTTGAGGCAGGATCTACTCGAGAATTACGGGGGCTTCAAAGACCTCTCCGGGAAGAACCATGAAGGGGTTGTCAGCGAAATCACCCGAGAACAGTACGTTGTTTTCATCGTCGAGCGCATCGATCGAAAGGGTGTTGGTTTCTTCGAAAGTGCTCACTCCTTCGATTGTGTATTGACCATCGTTGCAATCCACCAGCTCCTCGGGATAGAGGTTGATGTCCATTGACGTTACACCGTTGGGGCCGCACATTTGAAGGTTGTCGAAACTCCAGGTCACATGGATTGCGCCCTTGGCCTGAATCAGCAGGAATTCGTTGTTATGGGTGTCCTGGTACGGAACTTGTATCTCCATCGTTTCCTTGAGAATGGGCAGGTCTATCAAGCCCTGGTCGTCGTCGTCGTATTCCGCGATGCCGACGACCTCGACAAAGTAGGTTCCTCTCTTCAACCGGGGAATCGTGTACTCCAGATCGGCGCAAGGCACGGTGACCGCCGGGTCAATAGGCTCCGCGTCATCTTCGTTCTCCAACACCGTAACGGTCATGTCGTCGATGGGGGTTAGTACGCCTTGTATGGGCCAGGAGCAGTCGGTGTTTCCGCCGAGAGTCCACGAGATTGGAACATCGTAATTTTTGGTGTCCTCGCTGTTACAACCGCCGACGACGGCCACGGAGGCGATAAAGCTGAGCGCCATGCAAATTCCCAGTATACGTTTCATCCGTAATCCTCCTTTAAAGATAATACTTGTCTCCCAACATTACAGACGATCAAGCACGGAATGAAATTCTCGTCCAAATCATTTTATGCCTCCGGGCGAGACAATTCCCTTTTTTGCGTCCCTGAACGCCTTCAGTATTTTGGGTGAGGTTGTGATTGGAGAGAGCTCCATGCCCGGTTGCAAAGCAAGGGCGTGGCGAAAGGTTTCCCGGGCTTGCGCCATGTCACCGAAGGCCACGTACGCGAATGCCAGGTACTTGTAGACGCCGATCTGCTGTGGAACCGTCAACTTGCCGGTTCCCAGGAGCCTGTGGGCCGTGGCCACGATCAGCACGTATTTCCCCTGCGCGAATGATTCTCGCAGTTTCGTCATCTGCGCGACCGCATCCACCTGAACCTGCTGATCCTCGGCGGAGGGCGATCCGCCTCCCCGGATTTCCTCGATCCGCTTCTTCTCTTTTTGGGTGAACTCCACGTTCATCAACGGGACGAGCAGTGGATCTCCCCTTCCCCATTTCTTTTTTTTCTTGAAATTGTATTCCTTGAGCCACTTCACCGAGTGTTTGCCCTGCAGAAAAATGCGAGCTATCGATTTGAGCGATTCGTCCGGCGCGAGCACGTAGAGCAGCTGGTACGGAATCTTTACAATCTTTCCGGGAGCCGGATTCTCATCGGGCGACAGGCCGTTCAGTTCGGCCAGGAAACGCCCCCTTTTGGGAGATCCCAGATACCGATCGGCGAGCTGATCCCACTCCTCGTCGTCCTTTACCTCGTGGTAAATCATCTCCGGCAACTCGACCCGCTCGCCCTGCAGAAGACGGCCGTCATCCGGGTGCATGAACCCGTTGGCCGCCCTGATTGCTATGGAGATATCTCTCGAGCCGTAGTAGCGAGACGAAAGCTCGTCCAGATTTTCTCCGGCCCGGGCGACATGCACCCATCCCGCAGCTTCTTCGGTGAAAAGACAGGCGGCGCAGACCAGCATGGCGCCGATGCAGGGAATCCGTATCCTCACTGCGCTTCCTTTCTTTCCACATCGGATGAATCGAGCGCCAGCTTCTCCCTTAGCACAACGGTTTCGCCGGCCTTTATCTCGATCTCACGGGTGAGCTCCTTGAAATACGGGTTCACCAGCTCCACGTAATGCACACCCGCAGAGAGACTGATGGGCGACGCGAAGGGTGTTGTTTCCACATCTGTCCCATCGACCCGCACGAGGGCCCACGGATCGGCCACAACGCGCAGAAATCCGACAGCGCCCGGATCGAGCGACAACGATGCCGATGCCCGGGGACGCGCGTGGATCGGATCGGTGGAGGCCAGCTGGATGAACAACCCTCCGAAGAGCATCACCGCCACAACAATTGCGTGAAGCAGGCCTATGGAACGAATGACTCGGCGATCCTCCCTGACCACCTTCTGACCTTCGCGGATGGCGCCCGTGGCAAGGATCCCGCCGGCCTCGTCGTCGCTCAGTACACCCTGTTCCTTGAGAAAGTTCACCATGTACGCGTTGTAATTAATGCCCACGCGGGAGGCGAGGAAGTCCTCGAGATCGTGTATCAGAGCTTGCATGGAGGGGTATCGATCAGCGGGCAGTTTCTCCATACATCGACCCAGGACGCGCTCTATCAGTCTGGGTATTTTCGGTCGGATCTTTCGCGCCGGAACATGGCGGTCGAGCCGGATCTTCTGCAATACGGAGCGTTGGGGGTCCTCGAGGAAGGGTTTCTTGCCGGTCAGCATCTGGTAGTACACCACGCCGAGAGACCAGAGATCCGTGCGCTGATCCAGCTTGTCCCCGAGGATCTGTTCCGGAGACATGTAGGACGGTGTGCCCAGTCCGGTTCCGGTCTCTGTGAGGTCCGACAATGACTCGTCCCGAGCGATGCCGAAGTCCATCAGCTTCACGTCGCCGCGCTTGGAGATCATCACGTTGGCCGGCTTGATGTCCCGATGGATGATCCCCCGGAAATGAGCGTGGTTGAGCGCCCGGGCCACCTGCAGTGCTATGATTGTTGATACTTCCACGGGAAGCCCGTCGGACTTGTCGAGAAGGTCGTAAAGATCAACGCCTTCCACATACTCCATGACGATAAACATGGTGCCGCCGAGCTTGATGTAATCGTAGACGTTGATGATGTTTTCTTGTTGCAACGAGGCCATGAACCTGGCCTCGCGCTCGAACCGCTCGGAGAACTGCGGTTCCGCAGCGATGGAGGTCTTCAGCGCTTTCAGTGCGACCAGGCGGCCGAGGGGTTCCTGGATGGCCTTGTAGATCACGGCCATTCCGCCGGCGCCCACCTCCTCGATCACTTTGCAATTTCCGATGCGTTCAATCATTTGGTTTCACTTTGCCGACATCCATTCTAGATCACGGTTCGGGGTATGCCAACCCGCGGTCTGCTCTGTTCAACACCAATTTTCGGCGGCGTCCCAATAACCGTCCTTGCACAATCGCCCAGCAGCCTTTCACTATTGAAAGGTCACCGCTCGCGCGAGGGGATCGGTTGCGATTCTGGAATGTGTATAACCTGTTGATATCTTTATCTTTTAAACCATGTGTGAACATCAGCCAACCACCGGCACATTCATTGCACTTTTCGTGAGCCGTAATATCTTGGATTTCAATTGTGCTTGAAATCAGATGCATTCGTGGTGGAAATGAAAAACGCTTCATCTTCGATACTCGTGATCAACAACGATCCCAACGAACTCAAAGCCCTGGTGATCGGATTTTCTCTGGAGGGGTTCGATTCTGTCGGCGCCGATTCCTCGAGTGGGGCAATCCAGATGTTGAAGGAAAAACACTTCGCTGCCGCACTAATAGACCTGATGATGCCACAGATGAACGGTTTGCAGCTCGCCCGAGCCATTCGTTCCACAAGCCCTGATGTCAGAACCATCCTCATGTCGGAGTATCATCTCTCGCCGGTGCAACTGGCCCGCGCGAATACCGGCGCCGTCGGCTTCGTCCCGAAACCGTTTCTTTTCGAGGACCTGGTTCGATTCGTACAGGCCAAGACGTCACAGGATATCCCCTCGACCAAGCGTACGAAACCTTCACCATCTCGGGTGAGGGGAGGCGGATTGCACTCGCCGTTCGATGTCCCCAAGATCGCCTGAAGCGCTCCCCTCCTTAAAAACTGGCCTCGATCGTTATTTCCCGGCCTTGACCGCCCGATTCACCATGTGCGAATATGTGCCGGTATAAGAATCACCAGTCACGAAGGAGACATCGTGAGTAAGAAGCAACTGACAAGGATCTACATTTCTGCGGCGTTCATTCTGGCTGCGGTTCTGGCCATCGCGGCGAAGGGCGGCTCCGACAAGGTTGAATCAAAGGAGGACGAGGCCAGGAAGAGCCTCGTTGTCGCCGAGATCGACGGCGTGGAGCTGACGCTTGGTTATTTCGAGGCGGCGGCAGGCAAGCAGAGTCCCCTCATGCGCAAGGAACTCGCTGACAAGGCCAAGAGCCTGGAGTTCCTCGACAAGCTCATCAACATGGATCTGCTGGCCGGGGAGGCAAAGCGTAGAGGATACGATACCCACGCGGAGGTCCAATCGGTTCAGAAGAACCAGCTTGCGTCTCTGATGCACAAGAAGATCGCCGATGAGATAAAAGACGAAGAGCCGCAGGACGATGCCCTGCTCAAGTATTATGAGGAACATTCTGAAAGCTACAACAAGCCCGAAAAGGTTCGCGCGCGCCATATCCTGATGGACGACAAGGAGAAGGCGACCGGTCTTCTCAAGAAAATTCTCGCCAAGAAACCGAGCCAGTACGAGTTTCGCCGCATGGCCCAGGAGAACAGCGAGGACGAGTCGACGAAACTTCGAGGTGGCGACCTGACCTTCTTTTGCAGGCCCGAAGATAGAAGGGAAGGAGATCCCGAAGTCCCCAAGATCCTCGCCGATGCAGTCTTTGCTCTCAAGAACAACGGTGACATCCACGACAAGCTGGTCGAAACCGACAAGGGCTACCACATCGTCATGCGCACGGGACACCGGAAGAAGATGAGTCTTTCTTTCGAAGAGGCCAAGGATCGCCTGATCCTGCTGGTCAAACGGGAGATGCGGAAGAACTCCGTGGAAGCCGGCATCGACGCGCTCAAGAAGGAATTTGAAGTCGAGTTGCACGAGGAGAACCTCAAGGATGTGGTGATCGACCTTTCCGGCGGCCCCCCGGAGCCCGGCGCCAAGGGCGGGCTGACCCCCAGGGAACGCAAGAAGATCAAGAAGGCTCTCAAGACCAAGAACTGATCCCTTTTTCATATCAAAGAGGAACCACCGGCACCAAGGGGAGCGTTTTGAACAATCCAACCATCGCTGTTATCGGAGGCTCCGGCCTCTATGATCTCCGCGGCATGGCCGATATTGAGGAAAATCGCGTGACCACTCCCTTCGGGGAGCCCTCGTCTCCCGTGTTAAGCGGAATGCTGGGCGCGACGCCAATGCTCTTTTTGGCGCGTCATGGCAAGGGCCACCGCCTGACCCCGTCGGAGGTGAACTACCGGGCGAACATCTTTGCCCTCAAGTCCCTCGGCGCGCAACAGGTGATCAGCGTCTCCGCCGTGGGAAGCATGCGCGAGGATATTCACCCCGGAGACATCGTCGTCCCCGATCAGTATATCGATCGCACAAAGAGCCGCGATCATACCTTCTTCGGAGACGGCATCGTCGGGCACGTCATGTTTGCCGAGCCCACCTGCCATGGTCTGTCCGGACGCATCTTCGACACCGCGGTGGAGTTGGGCCTCAAGGCACACAAGGGCGGCACGCTCATGGTGATGGAAGGGCCGGCCTTCTCAACACGCGCCGAGTCCCTGATGCATCGGCAGCTGGGCGTGGACCTCATAGGGATGACCGCAATGCCCGAAGCCAAGCTCGCGCGGGAAGCCGAGCTCTGCTACGCCACCATGGCGCTGGCGACCGACTACGATTGCTGGCACGAAGACGAGGAAGACGTGTCCGTCGAGGGCGTGCTGAAGATAATGAAGAGCAATGTTCACAATGCCCGCAAAGTCATCGAGAAGATAGCGGGCGACGCGATATCGAAAAAACCCGACTGCGGCTGCTCCACCTCGCTGGAATACGCGATCATAACGGATAGAAACGTCATTCCGGCGCAGACAAAAGACCGCATGTCCCCCATCTTCGGAAGAGTATTATGACAAATCCACTGCTGGTCGTCGGCTCCGTGGCCCTTGACAGTATCGAAACCCGCGCGGGAAAGCGCGAGGAGATCCTGGGAGGCGCGGCAACATTCATTGGCCTCTCGGCGTGCCACTTCACCCCGGTCAACATCGTGGCGGTTGTCGGACGCGACGACTTCGCGGATGAACACGTCGAGTTACTCACCTCTCGTGGAGTCGATGTCTCAGGGCTCGAGCGTGTCGAAGGCCGAACGTTTCGCTGGAGCGGTGTCTACGCCGATGATTTTTCGTCCCGCACCACCCTGGACACCCAGCTCGGCGTCTTCGAGTCCTTCGATCCCCGGCTCCCCAAAAACTACCAGGGCGCTCGTTTTCTGCTCCTGGGCAACATCGATCCCGCACTGCAGCTCAAGGTGCTCGACTCCGTAAGCGACGAGTGCTTCACGGCTACGGACACCATGAACCTGTGGATCGACATCGCAAGGGACAAACTTCAGGAGGTTATCTCCAGGACCGATCTCCTGATCATCAACGACGAGGAATCCCTCATGCTGACCGGCAAGTCCCAGATCGTTGTCGCGGCCGAGCAAATTTTGAAGATGGGACCCCGGGCCCTGATCATCAAGCGCGGTGAGCACGGGGCGTATCTCTTCACAGAGGAGACCACCTTCTTCGCGTCGGCGTATCCCTTGCCGGACGTGATCGATCCCACGGGCGCCGGCGACAGCTTTGCGGGCGGCCTGATGGGCTACCTCGCGGGTCAGGGCTCCACCAGCACATCGGACATCAAGAAGGGCATGATCTTCGGAACCGCCATCGCCTCGACCACGTGCGAGGGTTTCGGTGTCGAAGCGACGTCACGGCTCGACAGACCCGCCATCGACCGGCGCTACGAGGCTCTCAGAAAACTGACGGCCATTGACTGAGTGAACCTCGAACATACGCCCTCGTGAATAATGAAAAAGAGCTTTGAAAACCTCCACCGACTGGTCAAAAATGCGCGCAAGGGCGTCATTGGATTGGTAGGCGCGGCCGCGCCCGAGGTGCTTCGGGCGGCGCGCATGGCGGTCGAAGAAGATACTGCCGTTCCCATCCTCATCGGAAACACAAATAAGATGCGTGAAGTAGCCGCCGCCGAACACCTGGATCTGGACGGGATTCGAACGGAGCACGCGAAGGACGACCCGGAGGCGGCTTTCATCGCCATGGAGATGGTCAGGAATGGCGAGGCGGAGGCGTTGCTCAAGGGCAGGATCCTCACCCGGATACTGATGAAGGAGGGCTATCGCAAGGGTCTGCGCCGTGACGGTCGGCTCATGTCCCACGTGACGCTCATCGAGGTTCCGAGGTTCAAAAAACCGATCCTGGTTACGGACAGCGCGCTCACGCCATACCCCACTTTCGAACAGCGCATTCAGATCATCAAGAACGCCGTGGACGTCATGCGCCGGCTCGGAGTCGAAGAGCCCAGGGTGGCCATCCTGTCAGCCTCGGAGGAAATAAACGACAAGATCCCCTGCTCGCTGGACGCGGCTCGTCTCGCGGATCTCAACCTGCCGGGCGGCGAACTCGAATCCTTCGGCATCATCGAGGGTCCACTCGATCTGGGTTGCGCGCTGGACGAAGAGACCGCTCGTATAAAGGGAGTCAGCACAAACGTTGCCGGGAAGGTGGACATACTCGTCGCGCCCGACATCGTCTCGGCCAACTTGCTGTCCAAATCGCTGATCTACCTCGCCGACGGCCAGGTTGCGGCATGCGTGGTTGGCGGCAACGTCCCCATCGGAATGGTCTCCCGCGCGTCACCCGCAAAGGATAAATACAACGCCCTTTTGCTAACAATGGCCTGCCGGTGATCCGCTGTTTTTGGGGCGTCTACTCACGCTTAGTCCAGGTCCTGACATAGAATGGAGAATGCTATAGGTGTTTGTTAGTAGGTTTTACGTCCGGGCACCGCAGAACCTGGAACCGGCGGAGTTATTACCCCCGCAACGAGCAAAGAAGGGCAATTCATTATGCGGTATGCAGACAAGAAGACAATTCCATCGTTAGTGTTCTTTGCAGGACTTGGATTGTTGTTGTTTTGCGGATGTAACCCTCAATCCGGGGCCGGTCCGGTCAGTACGCCGATCGAACTCACCCAAGTCGGCAAATACTCAATGACGGTGATGTGCGGCAAGGGCGCCAACTGCGTGGTTTCGTACATCGTTGTGCAGGACGGCAAAGAAGCGTCGCGAAACAGAGGCTACAGGATTGACGATTCGAACATCAAACTTGTCTTCAAGGCGAGCGATCATATGGGCAATGTTTTTTTTCAAACCGAATTAGACGGTCGAAGCCTTACTTATGGACAGGGATATGCTCCGCCACATACGACCCTTGTTTTCGATCTGAAAGGATACAAGTTCTGTGAAAACGGCAGAGATAAGTTCCTGGCCACACTTGAAATTGCCAATCCGACCGGTTTCTATGGCAATGAGCCGGTGAAGTGGGTTGTCGGTTTCGCCGGAAAGTAACCTGGCGTTTTCATTTTCATTCCACTTCCGGCTCAATATGAACAACGACGTCCTCGATTCCGAGTTCGGCCGACATGAGTGTTTGCTGAACGGAGGTGGCGATGTCATGTCCGGCGCGGACGGTTATCTCCGGATCGACCGTGATGTGCAGGTCGACCAGGATGCCCATTCCGTAGTATCTGGTCCGGACTGCGTGAACATCGTGAACCCCGCTGACGCCGGCGGCGGCTGCGCTGATTTTGGCGGTTTCTTCTTGTGGGGCCGCCCGGTCCGCCAGTTGAGAGATCCCCGGGGCGATGATTCGCCAGGCGGCCACAAAGATGAATATCGAAACCAGCAGCGCGCCGATGGAGTCGAGGATAATGAGATCCGGATGCAGCCTCGCGGCTATTACTGCGATGGTGACGGGGATCGAGCTGAGGGCGTCGGTCCGTTGATGCCACGCGTTCGCCAGAAGCGCCGATGATCCTATGTGTTTGCCCGCTCGTCTCGTGACGCGGAAAAGCGCCTCCTTGATGACGATGGATGAGGCGGCGGCAATGAGCGCGATGATGCCCGGGGCGCTATTCCCGCGCTCGCCAAACGAAACCACTGCGTTCCAACTCATGGCGGCCGCGGTGATGACGAGGGCGAATCCGATGAAAATGGTGACGAGTGTTTCGGTGCGCTTGTGCCCGTACGGATGGCAGGCATCCGGAGGCCTGGACCAGTACTTCACCCCCAGCAGGATTGCGAGGTCTGTGGTGCAGTCGGAAAGGCTGTGAACTCCGTCCACGGTTACGGCCAGGCTGTTGCCGAACACTCCACCGAGCAGCTTTCCGGCGGATAGCACGAGGTTTGTCAAAAGCCCGATGGAAGTAATTCGCCGGACCTTTGAGGCCTGTTCCTCGGGGGACAAGTTTTGCCTTATTTTTGTCACTGCCCATTGAGTCTTTATTACAGAACCCATTTGTCAAGGTGAGTGGGATCCATTACGGCTCACCCTGATCCGGCAGTGCTGACAGCCCTGTTCACCGCGCCCTGATGAGGGCGCGGTCAGGATGGCCTGTTTTTCAAGATTGATCTTTGATTCTACCGGCCAAGCCCTGCGGGCTTCAATCATCGGGCTCCCAATCAGATACGGTGGTTCGAGCTTCGTAGTGGTTTCGTTGGTTGCGAATATATGCCTTCAACCCAACGTAGGCCTATTGCGAACGAGCAAGTGAATGTGCTCTCCCCAACCGCTGGCCTCCAGAATATACGCATCCAGGTGGTGAGCTTTGACTTCGAGAAAGCCGGAAAGCCCTCCGGGCTTGACCGGTAGCGCCCCTGGGCTTCACCGGAGCATAGGTCATCCTGACCGCGCCCTCATAAGGGCGCGGTACGTGGGTCGGATCGTCAGTTTCAGAGAGTCACGGTTCATGTGACCACGGCTGGATTCGGATGAACCACTTCCTACAAAATGACTTGCCTCCTCCTCACGATTCGCTCAAATAGACATTCTTCAAAAAAGAGGTGGGTTCATGGACATCAAGAAGGTGCTGGAAGCGAACGAGGTGCTGAAGGGTTTTGACGAGGAGGCGCTGAACCGGCTCATCCACGATTCCTTCGAGGAGGAGTACAGCGCCGGACAGGTGCTGGTCTCCCACGGTCAACAGATGACTTTCGTCGGCATCCTGGTCTCGGGCAGGGCCGAAGTATTCATCGACTCGGGTAAAAAGAGCGCACCCTATGGCGCCATCGAAGCGGGCCAGCTGTTCGGTGAAATCAGCCTCCTCACCGGTGAGCCCGCCATGGCCGACATCATCGCGTGTGAATCGTCGCGGGTGATCCACATCCCCCACGAGAGCCTGACGCGGGAAATGGGGTCGAACCCGCTGGCGGCGAGAGGGCTGGCGCGCCTGCTGAAGGAACGCCTCCTGGCGCGCGACGACCGCCCGGACGAGCAAACCGCGATGGCGAGAGCCAGGGCTGCCTCCGCACGAAGGGACGACTCCTCGACGGACGCCGTGCTCGTGATCAATGTCGGGAGTTCCTCCGTCAAGTATGCGGTGTTCTCCGGCAAGGAACGGGTGACGGGAGGCCTGGTGGAGCGAATAGGCCAGAGCGACGCCCTCATTCGACACCGGGGACCTGCCGGAAAAATGGAGCAACCGCTCGAGGGCGACAACCACGAAGCCGCTCTGAAGAAGGTCCTGGGCCTTATCACGTCGCCCGAATACGGCGCCCTCGACAGACTGGAGCAGCTCACGGCGGTAGGCCACCGGGTAGTCCATGGAGGGGTTCGCTTCTCGGAATCGGTGCTGATCGACGACAATGTGATGTCAGAGATCGCTCGGGTGTCGGATCTGGCCCCGCTTCACAACCCGGTGAACTTGCTGGGTATTGAAATCTGCAAGCGGCTCCTCCCGCCGGGCGTGCCCCAGGTGGCGGTCTTCGACACAGCGTTTCACGCCACAATTCCCGAGCACGTTCATCGCTACGCCATTCCCAGGGATTTTGCGGACGACAACCAGCTTCGACGTTTCGGTTTTCACGGAACCAGCCACAAATACGTGACCCAGACCGCCGCCGCGTTTCTGGGCGAGGCGCCGCACGTTCTCAAGATAATCAGCTGCCATCTGGGCAATGGCGCGTCCGTCACGGCCATTGATCACGGTCGCTCCGTCGACACCTCCATGGGGCTCACCCCACTGGAGGGCCTGATCATGGGGACCCGCTCGGGAGATCTGGATCCCGGCCTGATCCTCCACCTTTTTTCAAAGGGAAAGTCGACCAAAGAAGTCGAGACGATGCTGAACAAGGAGAGCGGTCTCAAGGGGCTGTCCGGCCTGTCGGGCGACATGCGGGAACTGGAAAAGGCGGCGGACGCCGGGCACACGGGCGCGCTGCTGGCGGTTCAGTCGTTCTGCTACCGTGTTCGAAAATATGTGGGGGCCTACATGGCGTCCATGAGCGGGCTGGACGTTCTGGTGTTCACGGCGGGTATCGGCGAGAACTCTGCGGGGATCCGATCGAGGATCTGCCACGGCCTGTCTTGTCTGGGCATCGAGATCGACGACGAGAAAAACAGAAGCCCCATCCCCGTGGGACAGGGCGCTGCGGCCAAGATTATCTCTTCCGAGGAGTCACGGGTCGTGGTGATGGTGGTTCCCACCGACGAGGAGAGCGCCATCGCCTTGGAGACGCGTCACACTCTGAACCGTGGCGGGGTCTCGGATATACTGACCGCCCGCAGAGACAAACCTGTGCCCATCGGCATCTCGGCCCATCACGTACACCTTTGCAAGGAGCACGTTGAGGCGCTCTTCGGCGCGGGACACAAGCTGACCCCGCGAAACGAACTGAAACAGAAGGGCTACTTCGCCTGCGAGGAAGTGGTCAACCTCGTCGGCCCCAAGGGACGGGTGGACAGGGTGAGGATCCTCGGTCCGGAGCGACCGGTCACGCAGGTGGAGATCTCCAGGACCGAGGAGTTCAAGCTGGGCATTGACGCGCCTATCCGCGCATCCGGCGACGTGAAGAATTCTCCGGGCGTCATCCTCGAAGGGCCGAACACCTCCATCACGCTGGAGGAAGGGGTCATCTGCGCGTACCGGCACATCCACATGAGCCCCGAGGACGCCCTCGCCTTTGGAATCAGGGACAAGGATGTGGTGAGGGCCAACGTCGAGGGGGAGAGATCGTTGATCTTCGGGGACGTGCTCGTTCGGGTGTACCCCGGGTGGTTTCTGGAAATGCACATCGACACCGACGAAGCAAACGCCGCCGAAGTCTCACCCGGCATGACCGCCACCATCGAATCGATCCAGAAACGAGCCTGAGCCGTTGCATCCACTTATCCTGATAGCTTTCATCCTGTCCGGCATCTCCAGTCTCACGCTGGAGATAATCTGGACGCGACATCTGGAGCACATTTTCGGCGCTACGACCCTGGCCATTTCCACGGTGCTCACCTGCTTCATGGGCGGTCTCGCGCTGGGGTCATGGCTCTTCGGCAAGTTCGCCGATCGCCTGCGTTCACCCATTGCAGCCTACGCCGTCGTGGAGGGCGTAATAGGCGTGAGCGCCCTGTTGATCCCGACGCTCATTCACAACGTTTATCCCGGTCTGAACAGCTACATGTCCGAGCATCTGGGAAACAGCTTCTGGCTCTTCTCCATCTTTCGCTTCCTCGCCGTGGCGGTAGTGCTCATCATCCCGACCACGTGCATGGGCGCAACCCTTCCGCTGCTCTCCCGGCATTTCATCAGGCAAGAGGGACACATGACAAGGGTGGGTTCCCGGGTTGGAACCCTGTATACCCTCAACACCATCGGCGCCATTGGCGGCGTCTTCCTGGCCACCTTCGTCTTTCTCTCCAACATCGGCCTCAATGCCACCAACATCACTGCCGGTACCATCAACATTGTCCTTTGCCTGGTCATCCTGGTATTTCGCCGCAGGCTCGATCCCGACATATCCAGCGAGGAGCGTACGGCCGAGGACGACCTGGAGGTCGCGATGGTCCACGAAGGGGCGAGAGATTTCGTGGCCACCATCTTCGAGCGCAGGACAGTGATGATCGCGTTCTTCTTCTCGGGGCTCGCGGCGATGAATCTGCAGGTGGTCTGGAACCGGTCGATGGCGATGATCATCGGTTCGTCGGTATATTCCTTTGCGCTGGTGCTACTCGCGTTCCTGGTGGGCCTGGCCATCGGGGCTGCGATCTTCAGCAAGCTCTCAAAGCGGATCTCCAACCCCGTCATCGTGCTGGCCGCTGTGGAGATAGCGGTCATGCTCTTCGCCATGGGCAGTTATCTCTACATGGATGATCTCCCGCGCATGTTTGCCAGGATGGTGACCGGACATATAGAAGCCTACGAAAACCACGTCGGACTGATTCAGTTCATAATGTTCACGGTCGCCGCGCTCGCCGTCCTTCCGATCACCGTCGGCATGGGCGCCACATTTCCCCTGACGATCCGCATTGCGGTCACCGGGTTGAAGAACATCGGAAGAGACGTGGGCAGCATCTACGCCATGAACACCGTCGGAGCGATCTGCGGCTCCTTCCTTTCGGCTTTCGTCTTCGTACCCGTCTTCTCTCATTACATGGACGGGTTCGGCATGCAGACCACGTTCTTCCTGTCCATCACGATCTACGCCCTCATCGGCCTCGCGCTTCTTGTCGTATCCAGAGGACATAAAATAGCTAGAGGTCTCGCTTTTACGGCGACCGCGGCTTTGGCCACGCTGTTCCTCTTCTTCGCGCCGGGCTGGGATCCGGCGGCGCTGACCATCGGTGTTTTCAGGATATCGCTCATGGAGAACGCGCTGGACGAGGAATCATGGGGCGATCCGGACATCAAGTACTATCACGACGGCGTCACCACAACCGTCTCCATCGAGCTGTGGGGGCGGCACTTCGCCCTCAAGAACAACGGAAAGGTAGACGCGTCCAACGGCGACGACATGCCCACACAGATAATGATCGCGGCCTACCCGCTCCTCTTTCACCCGGAGGGCAGCAAGGATCTCGACGTGGCCATAATCGGCTTCGGTTCGGGGGTTACGGTAGGCTCGGCCCTGGAGTTTCCCGTCAGGCACGTAGACTGTGTGGAACTCGAGAACGCCGTCGTGGAGGCCTCAACCGTCTTCGGCAGCATGGAGGGCACTCCACGAGACCCGGAGTTCGACGTGAACAATCTGGTCTACCGACTCCCGACCGATCCCGACACGGGGGAGCCCAACCCGGACTACGACTGGACCGATCCCGACACCTATGTGATCAACGATCGCCTGACCCTCTTCAACAACGACGGTCGCAATTTTCTGGCCACCGCGCCGGGGAAGTACGACGTCATCATCTCGGAGCCCTCCAATCCGTGGATAACCGGCGTGTCGAACATGTTCACAAAGGAGAGCTTCCAGTCCTCCGCAAAGGCTCTCAAGGAGGGCGGCATTTTTGCCCAGTGGGTGCAACTCTACGAGATGTCTCCTTCGAACATCAAAATCATCTTTCGCACTTTTGCGAGCGTCTTTCCCCACGTCGCCCTCTTCGCGGCGGAGGACCTCTCCGCCGACACGGTCCTCATAGGTTCGTTCGAGCCCCTCAGTTTCGATTTCGATCACGTTGCTTCCCAGATGAAGGATGAGAAGGTGAATGCCGAGTTGGAACGCGCGTACATCCTTTCTCCGGCGGATTTGTTCGCCCGGGTTCTCCTGGTGAACAAGGGTGAGGTCATCGACTACACAAACGGCCCCGATCCGGACAAGTGGGATGCTCTGCCCATCAACACCGACGACAACGCAGTTATCGAGTTCGCCGCGCCGCACGATCTTATTTCGTTCAGGCTTTTCGCGGGATATCTGGCGACAATTTACACGAGTTCATGGAGATACGGCCACCTCGGAGAAGTCCTGGTCGGTCTTGGCGACGGCCCCAATGAGGTTACGAACCTGGCGAACCAGGCGATTTCGCTGCTCACCAACGGCAGGAAGCGGGAGGCCAACCGCTTCATCGAAAAGGCCGAGTTGATCGATCCGAATCACAAGGCGCTCGCGATCGCGAAGCGCGTCCTTGTTCTCCTCTCCGGTGAAACCGGTTCCCCGTTCGTCGAAATCGAGGATCCATCTCCCACTCCGGGCATCACTGACGAACAGATCGACGAACTTGTCGAACATCTGGACGGCGTGAAGCGTGCGCTTTCTCTTCGGGCAAATCGCGATTCCCTCGAACGGTTCAATCGAATCCCCGATCACCTCTGGCGGCGGGGAGGGCCCCAGATGCTGTTCCTCAAGGGGTATCTTCACTTCCTCAACGCCGATCCGGAGGACAGCTCACAGTGCGAAGAAACCATCGAAGTGTTGAGCCAGCTCGTGCGGGAGCACGAGAACTACGTCATCGGCCACCCCGAGATCCACTACTATCTCGGCCTTTGTCACGACAACGCACTGCATTTCGACAAGGCGGTCAAGAACGTGAAGACCTACGTGACGCTGATACAGCGACGTGAGGAGCATGCTCGTCTGGCCCTTCTGCAATCACGGGCCAATCTCGAAGCGACGCTCGAGGGATTTGAGGGCACGGCCCCCCTGGATCTTCCCCCAGATTCTTCGGCCGCCCCCACAACGGACGAACCCGGCGAGTTTCGCAAGGAAGTCCATGAACCCTGATCGAATGGACTTGTTCAACCTGACGACAGCTGCGTTGTCTTTCTCCTAGAACTTGAGTAATCTTCGGTATGTTTGCCAGTTGTTGCCGCACGGCAGGTAGTGCTGGTTCTTCAATGGGTGGGAGGTAAAGTCCATGGTGCATGAGACGGGGAAATTAGAAGCGGCCCGGCCGGCACAGCTTGCTCGGGAGACTCTCGGTGAAGCCCTCGGCCTGATCCAGGATATCAAGAACAAGGAACTCAACGTGGACGAAGTAACCGCGTCAATCGCCAAGGCGGTCGGCGCGCTCTTCGCCGTGCAGAGTTCGGAAGTTTTTGAGTCGGCTCATACGGCCGGCGTCTTGCAGGCGATGGACCATCTTCGGAATACCCTCGAGTTGATGCAGGAGGTGCGAGGTGAGGACGACGCGCTGACCAGCGCGACCCAGACCATCGCCAAGACCCTGGCCTTGCTTTATCCGGTCTCCAAGGTTCAGGAGCGACAGTCCATCCAGCCTGCCGCCCCGGCGGCCGTGATGGGAGAAAAGCTTCCCCACGACAAGAGACGAGATGTACAGAGAGTTGGCATCGAGGCTGATATTGGTTTTCAGTCCGACTCCAATTTTTTCACGGGATTTTCAGAGGATATCTCCGCTGGAGGTGTCTTCATCGCCACTTTCGAGATCCTCCCCATCGGTTCGACGCTACAGGTGAACTTCACCATGCCGGATGGATATCTCGTCTCCACACCCGGGATCGTACGCTGGGTGAGGGAGTACAACGAACTCGCGGAGGATGCCGAACCGGGGATGGGCATTCAGTTCGACGGGTTGGCGGAAAACGACAAGACCATCATCGAATCGTATTTGTCCCAGAGAGAACCGATCTTCTACGACGAGTAATTTGTTGTTAGTCATGAAAAGGATTGTACCTGTTCTCCTTTTCTTTCTTTTTGGAACAACCTCGTGGGCAGCCCCTCCAGGCATGCGCGGGTTTCCAAAAGCCACAGACGAGATCGGAGACTCTTTTGTAACCGCATGGATGGCCCTGCGACATGATATGGACACTCTGGCCCACGGAAGGGTGCATCCGGCCTTGCTGGATAGCTGGCTCTCCTTCGCCCCTCGCTTCGTTGCCATGGACTGTGCGCGTCTGTCCAGCGAGCCCCAGGTGATACTTGCTGCAGCTTATCGGATTGCAATCGGTGCGACCGATAACGATCGAATGTTTCTGAAGGATCTCGAGAAGACTCATCTGGATTCGCCGCTCGCCCTCCACTTCATGGCCCTCCGGATCAAGGCGAAAGATCGCGGTGCTACCCGTGGCGCGTTCGACGACCTCGACGATCCGATTTTACGGGTTCGAACCCGGGCTGCGGCGGTACTTCTGATGGCTGGAGATCGACGAGGAATCTCCGTTTTGAAAGATGCCCTGCGTTCGGGCATCGAGGAGATGACCATGGCGGCGCAGGTCATCGGTCGATTTGCCGGCCACCGTGACGAGTATCTCCTTGATGACGCCCTCGTCGATACCCCGGGGAATTCAGTGCTCCTTGCAGCTCGGGGTGAGATTTCGATGAGGCGGGTGTTTCCGAACCACCACCGCATGCTCGTGAGAAGAGATCCAAAGGGAATGAGACTTGCTGTGACCGGTGGTCTCTATGACGAATGGTTCGAGATCATCCACGCAGCGGTAGAGCAGGGAGTCGATAGCTCACAGGGCGTGCTCTCATTCATTCGTGAACAACGGCACGAAGCTCCCCTGGTAGAAAAGGGCGAGGTCAGGCGTCGTCGCCTCAAGTCCCTGGAGGATTTCTGGACTGGTGTCGATAGTCTGGTCATTGCGACAGGTCCGCGTCCGCGTTGGCCGGCGACCTTCGAAGAGGCAATGTCCAGCATTCGAACCGGCGCTGCGGCAAAGGCCGATCCGCTTAGTTTCATCCGGAGGGTCTCCGCCGCCATATCGGTGATCTCCTCGGCGGCGAAGCGCCTGGGCCACGATCGCCTCGGCGCCCATGATCCCGAGATGCGCGCGCTCTCGCCCAACGTGCGACGAGCCAACGACGGCAACCTGGCCACAAGCTGGATGGGAGCGGTGGGACACCAGATGGTCGTCGAGATGGGCGGCGCAAGACCGATCAAGGAAATCTGGCTCGCCAACTCCTGCTCGGATGAGCCGGGTCCGCGAATTCGCAGCATCGAGATCATCGGCTCGGACGGCGTGAAGAAATGGAAGACAGAAAAAAAACTCGTTGCCGATACGCGATATTTTCAGCGAGTTCGCCTCAAGGGACGATCGGCCAAAAGGCTGACCATCACCATCTCCTCCATCGACGGAAACGGCCCTGCGTGCATCAGCGAACTGCGGGTGAGGTAGGAAAGAAGGTTATCGATCGTAGATCGTTTATCCGCCCCGGTTGCTCATCGTGCGAACCTGCCTGGATTTCAGCAGACGGTTATCTGCGGTCACGAGAATGAGATCGTAGACCAATGCAGTCGCGGCGATAAATCGGTCGGCGGGGTCTTGATGAATAATGTCGAGAGAGCGGCTCGCAAGAGCCACCTCGTGATTCATTGGTGCTTCTTTGTGTGGAACTTCGGACAGCGCATCCCTGATCCATTTTTCGCGGTTCTGGGAGTTGATTGAGATGCGACCCTTTTCGATCAGGATTGCGATTTCCCAGGTTGAAATGGGTGAAATCCAGAGTTCGTTGTCAATGTCAGACAGTTCATCGCGTACCTGTTTGGAAAGACGTTCCGGCTCAAGCAGGCTCCACAAGAGAATGTGAGTGTCGAGCAGGAGTTTCATTTTTTCAAGACCTCCCATTCGGATGCGTCCACGACCGGGGAAATGATGTCGCCTTTGATTTGTGCACTACCGGAGAGAGTGCCCAGCCAGGTTGTTGTCCGAACGGGTGGTTCAGGGGGGACCACCATGGCAATCGGTTTGCCTCTTTTGGTGACGAGAATGGGAGTTCCGGTTCGATTCACCTGATCGAGCATTTTGAGACAAGTTGCCTTGAATTCTGAGATTGCAACGCTGTTCAGTTCGGATTTCATAATGGTTTTGTCCTCTCCGTTGTTGCTCTCAATATACCATTTATAATAACCATGGTCAATGACTATGGTCAGAAGCAAACATGGGAGTTAAAAATAGGATCTCATCTCCAAAAAGGCGGCAAAGGACGCCAATCCGAACTCGCTCTCGATTCGAGAAATGGGCAAAGGCGACCCTGCGTCCGCAGTCGGCTTTTCTCCCCAGGGGATCATTGCGCCGAATATCAGATCCGTTTCATCGGACATATTGTACATCAGCGACAGAAAGCCCATTCCCGAGAGATCGTACGCATTGAAAAGCGCCACGGCGTTCACCCTCAAGATGGGAAGAATGTCAAACCCGCCAGTGACGCCTACATAGTGCATGCCCATGAACAGCACATCGTCCGGATAGAATCTTGTCGCACGAGCCAGGTAGGAGCCGGGCTTTCCACCGTCGGAGATGAATTGGTATTCCATCCCGAGACTAGCGTTTCGCCACGGGAATAAATGATCAACTCCTCCGGCAAGGTGCGCATATGCGTTTTTGGGAGCCTGCCCGCCATTTTGCAAATCTCCCAGCTGCCCGTCTCCGTTTGCGTCTGGAAAACCAACATGCCCTTCGCCCCTTACCCCCACAGTCTTGATCTCGCCCTGAAAAGAAAACCCCGCCATCCAGCGCTCGGCCAATTTCCCGCCAAGAGCCGCCCACTCGAAGTCCCACAGAACCGTTCCCGCTCTCAAGACAACGGCGCTCTGCGCCCAGGACGGTTCATCCCCGACGCTGCTCCCCATAACTCCAACAAGTTCGATGGTGGACAGCATTCCCGGCGACCACCCCGCCTTGATCGCATCCACGCCGGGTTTGTAAATCCGGTTGATCGCTGTGGCGGACATTGGCGCAAAGAAATCATTTGGAGTAAAAATATAGGTAACCGAGTGATTGACTGCGAACCGGCCGACGGTGAGGTTCAGGGGATCGGCAAGTAAATGCAGGCTGAACCTGTCGAGCCCGGTGAACCCCCGGACGTCGTCTTCGGTGCCAGAGTTCCACGAGAGATATTCGGTTCTGTACGGAGTTTGCGATGACCCGGCGTCTGAAAAAGAACCGCCGTCCAGCAACGGTTGCCTGGAAAAACCCGCGAATGAGTTCACGTGAAATGTCATGTGCTGTCCGAGATCCCCATCCAACATCAACCGCAAAACACCGTTTCCCAGACCGTCGTTTCGCCTCGAATAGATTTCCCCAATATCCGGGTTTATGAGGTACACGCCGGTAATCCTGGCGCTGCCGGTCGCTTCGAGGGAAAAGTCCCCATTTTCGTTCTCCACAATTCCCAGTGAAAGGGCAGTTGAGGAAACCGTTGCCAGAAACGATACGAGAACAAATGTGCGAAGAGAACGACCCATCTATTCCCTGATTTCGTCGTTCGATATCTTTCCATCCACCAGGTGAATGATCCGGCGCGCCCTGTCCATCACCTTCTGATCGTGGGTGGAGAAAACAAAGGTTACATGCTGCTCCCGATTGAGCTTCTCCATGATTGAGAGAAGCTTCTCGGCGGTGGAAGAGTCCACATTCGCTGTCGGTTCGTCGGCCAGAACCACCGCCGGATTCGACGCGATGGCGCGCGCAATTGCGACTCTTTGCTGCTGGCCGCCGGACAACTGGTCCGGTCTGCGGTGCTCCATTCCTTCGAGCCCTACATCTGCCAGGAGCCCCATCACTCTTTCTCTTCGCTCCTTTACAGCGACGCCCTGCAAGGCAAGCACGATCTCGGCGTTTTCAAACGCGGTGAGCACCGGTATCAGATTGTAAGCCTGAAAGACGAAGCCGATGCGATCACGGCGAAGCCTGCTGAGGACGGAGCGGCTCAAAGAAGAGAGCAAGATTCCCTCGACGAACACCTTTCCATCCGTAGGGTCATCGAGCGCACCGATAATGTTGAGTACGGTTGTTTTTCCCGACCCGGACGGTCCGCTGATGGCGGTGAACTCTCCTGATTTGATCTCCAGGTTCACGCCTCTGACGGCCGGAACTTCCAATTTGCCCTGGCGATATTTTTTGACCAGATTTTCGAGAACAATTATGGGTTTGGGATTCTGCGCATTCATTGAAACACCTCACACCAGTTTGATGGATTCCACGGGAACCACCCTGCCTGCGCGCCATGCCGGATACAGGCCGGACAACAATGTGGCGCCAAAGACAGCCAGGCAAATCATCAGGACGCTCTGCGGATAGATGTCCGCATAAATTATGGGACTCATGGCAACACCTGCCACCTCCAGGCTCTGTTCGCCCCCGGTCATCTTTGAGACGTCAATTCCTTTTGTGGCCATCAGATAGTAGGGATATGCGGTAATTGCTGCTGCGGAAATCAGCCCGATGATGCCGATCCACAGGCTCTCCCACATGACCAGGCTGAAGATCTTGGCCGGGCTGAAACCGATGGCCGACATGATTCCGAACTCGCGCATACGCTCCATCACGCTCACGAAGATGGTGTTGAAGATTCCTGCGGCTATCAAAATGAGAATGAGAATTTCAAAGATAATGGTGCCCGACACCTTCATGCCGATGAACCCGGCCAGCTCCGGGCTCGACTTGTCCCATGTGAGCACCTGTGCGTCCCCGCCAATCGTCTTTTCCAGTCTCTGGGCGACCGCTTCGCTGTTTCGTTGATCGTCCAGAAATACAGCCACCTGGGTGGCTTCGTCCGTGTCGAAACCGAGAGTCTTGCGAACAGTGTCAATCGGCAAAATGCACAGGCCCGCGTCAACAGCCAGTGACCCGGTACGTAGAATACCTTTGACGCGCGCCAGACCTGATACGATTTCTCCCGACTTGTCGGTGAGAGTGTAGACAACCTTGCGACCCATCTTTGTATCGAGATTTTCGGCGAGTTTGGCTCCCAGGATTATTCCCTTGTCCTCGGCGTTTTCAAACATCGCTCCTTCATCCACGCTTTCGAAAAGCGCGAATGTGTCCTTGTTCTCTTTTTGCGGATCGATCGCAAGCATTGCGGCGCCGTAACTCGCGGCAGAGGTGGCCAGAAGCACCTGGCCGGTAATTCTGGTGGAGACGCTCTTCACGTTTTCGTCTCCGGCGGCGAGCGCGCTGATTTTTGAAGTGCCGGTGACCGTTTTTGAAACCGACGGTGTGTCAAGATAGTCGCCGTGTTGAACGGTAACATGCCCCGTGCCCATACGGGCGGCCAGATCGATCATGTCCGCATAGCTGGAGTCGCCCACACCGGTAAAGATGACCGCCAGCAACACGCCGAAGGATATGCCGAAGACGGTCAGCGCCGTTCTTCTCCGGTTTCGTCGGAGATTCCTCCATGCCATCGTAGCTATGCCTGTACTTCTCATTGCAAAGCTCCTATCGATGATGCATCGCGGCTACCGGCCTGATGAACGCTGCCTTGAGGGCCGGGTAAAGCACCGCCATGAGAACAATGGCCGCCAGCATCACCACGGGACCTGCGAAAGTCTGCACGCTGAAAGACGATCTCCAGATGGGATCCCAGGCTATACCCATGATCGAGGCGCCGCTCATCGAACTGAGATTGATACCGGAAGTGCTCAGATAGATGCCGGCCGGGATTGACAGGATTCCTCCTGCCGCAATGGCCAGGCTGGTTTGTATCATTGTCTCGGTGATGACAATTTTGAAAACAACCCAGGGAGCCACTCCGATTGCCTTGAGAACACCAAACTCCCTGATGCGTTCGAATACTGCCATGAGCATTGCGTTCAAGATGACAATGGCAATGGCCAGGAACACAATCACGAACATAAAATACATGGCGCCGCGGCTGGAATCCAACATGGACGCCAGGGTAGGTGTGAGCTGCCTCCAGGATCGAGTGTCCGCACCACCGGCAATGGAAGCAACTTCATCGGTGGCCTTGTCCAGCAGAACAGTGGGGGGCTTTCTCACGATTATCTGATGCACCCCATCCGGCACGACCATCAGTTCTCTGAACGTCTGGTCAATCATGTAGATGCCTCCGCGATCGACTTCTTCGCCAATGCTCTTGAGAACACCCCGAACCTTGAAAAGATCATTTGCCATGGAGCCGTCCGCAGCCTGGGACAGGACAATGACTTCATCTCCAACATCCACATCGAGCGACAACGCCAGCCGCCTTCCTATGACAATTCCAGCCGGTTCTCCGACGTCCAGCCATTCGCCGCGTAAAACGTGCTTGTAAACGTCGCTGACTGATGCATCCTGTCCGGGATCAACACCTCGAAAGACTGCTCCGGCGCTCGAGTTTTCTCCCGCCGCCAGGCCGCCGCCTTTCAGTCGCCCCGAGGCGTGATAACCCGCCGCCTCGAGTTTTTTTATCAGATCGTTCGGGTTTTCGATGCGGTTGTAGATGGAGGGTTTGTCCAGGTAGTCAGGCGCAAAGATCTGAATGTCGCCCATCTCCAGATCCAGAATGTTTCGCTCCATGCCGTGCAGATAGCCGGTCATCAGACCCGAGTACTGAATCATGGAAAACAGAGCCAGACTCATTGCCGCGATGGTGACAATGGTCCTTCGGCGGTTTCTCCATACGTTTCTCCACGCCATCTTGAACACTCTCACGAGGCACCTCCGGAGACTATTTGGATTTGAGTCTTTGCAACGTGAAGAAGCTCTTGTTCAGCTTCACTTTAAAATCGATTTCCTTCCAGACAATGCTGGTAAACTCACCTGACTTGTCCAGCGGTCTCATCGTCATTTTCGTGGGCATTGTCCTGCCGTTCACTTCTTTATGATTTGTAAACTCCAGAACCCGCGCCTCATGTCCGTCTTCGTCGTAGAAGCGCTGCTCGAGCGGCTGCAGATCGGTTTGTCGAACGGTGATTTCAATTTTGCCCCACACCACCGGGGCATCCGGTCGCGGGACCAGAACCAGCCGGCACGTCTCGATGCCACCCTTTTTGCTCTCCCCCTCATACTGCACGACGTAGTCTTCGGCCATGCGTGAGCCCTTGACCAGATCGTCATTGGTGAAGTGACTCCCCATCCACGAGCTGCCCATCATGCCGGATGTGATTTTTACCGTGCGGCCTGTCTTGTTCAGATACATGAATAGGTCATCGTTGGCCTTGAGCGTGGCGGTGCCCTTTTCTTTGCTGGGTTTGAGGATTCTGACCAGGGAGTACTTCGTGCCAAGAGACCAGGACTCGGCCTCCATGCTCCTGTTCCAGTGTTTGGTCTTTATTTCCATTGCCATGACGCCGCGGCTACTTGTGCCGCGATAGAGATCGTCGATCTTGTTGAGAATATACGCGGCGAAACCGTCGCTCCCCGGCTTCGGAGCTTCTGCGTCTTTCTGTTCCTTCGACAGCGCCATGGATGAAACCATCAAGATAGCAACCAAAGATAAACACATGCTCGCCAGCCAAATTCTTGCCGTACGTTTCATAATTGTCCTCCCGGTTTCAAAAAACCCGAATATGTTGACCCCGTTCTAGTTTTTCTGACCGGCTATTCCATCGACGAGCATGTCCGTCAGGATGTCCAAAAAGCGATCTGTGGGTAACCCGCCGCGCAGGTTCGGTTCGGCCAAATGCGCTGATAGAAAAATCATGCCGGTGACAACCAGGGCCCTTTCCCTGAGTTCCCTGTCAGTCCATCGATGTGGAGCAGCGGCCAGGTCCACCATCTCCGTGATTATCTCCATGCGAAACTCTTCCATCTTATCGCGGAGGTCTGCGTTCATCTCGGCCAAAACAGCGTACATCTCCTGATCTCCGCGCATCAGCCGGGAGACGAGGGGTAGAGACACCGCCACCTCCATCGCCAGGCGCAGCCAGGCCTTGAGTCTGTCCCTGGGGGACATCTCCTCGCGGTAGAGCTCCAGTATTTTCAGCGAGTACTGTTTTTTTTCCTCGGCGATCACCTGAACCATCAGGTCCGCCTTGGTCTCGAAGTACAAGTACACGGTCCCCTTGGCCACTTCGGCGTTTTGGGCAATGCTGTTGATGCTTGTCTTCTTGTATCCGTGAACCGCGAACAGTTTCGCGGCCTCGTCCACAATTCGTCGGCGCTTCGCCTCCCTGGCGTCGTCCGGGCAGATCTCTTCCATCGTTTCGGAGAAAAGCTGTTTGAGTTTTTCGTATGTCCACTTCACACTGACCAGAATAGCATAACGGGTCAGATATTCAATGCGAAAATCGCGAAATACGGTTAACAGACTGAAATTATAGCTATAAAAATATGACCCTAAATTCCAACAAGGTCAATTTGTGACTGCTTCAGCTCGTGATTGCAGAGTTGGATTTCGCTGATGGACTTATCGTGGAGGTTAGATCTCGCCGATGGACTTGATGTAGGAGTCGAGAGTTTCGCGGTTGTGGCATTCGGTCACGGCGACGAGGAAGGAGTCATCCATGGTCGGGTCGAAGCGTCCGAGATCCACCCCGGCGAGCAGGCACTTTTCCTCGAGGGCGGTCAGGACGTCTGCGGCTTTTCTTCCCTCGCACTTCACGGTGAACTCGTTGAAGGTGGGGCCGCTGTACTTGATGGAGAACCCCTTCACGCCCGAGATGCCCTTCTTGAGGTACGCCGTTCGCGCGAGGCAGTCTTTCGCCACCTTGAGGAACCCGGACTTTCCGAGCAGGCTCATATTGACCCCCACGGCCAGAGCGCACAGCCCGTGATTGGTGCAGATGTTGGACGTGGCCTTTTCCCTGCGGATGTGCTGCTCGCGGGTGGCCAGGGTGAGCACGTAGCCGGTCTTTCCCTTCACGTCCACAGTTCGGCCGACCAACCTGCCGGGCATCTGTCGCAACAGTTTTTTGTCTTTGCGAACCGAGAACAGTCCGAGACCGGGTCCGCCGAAGCATATAGATACGCCCAGGGCCTGCCCCTCACCGGTCGCGATGTCGACCCCGAGGTCTCCGGGAGGCGCGATAACGCCCAGTGCGTACGGGTCCATGGTGGAGGTGATCGTGAGCGCCCCGGCGTCCCTTGCCATCGCGGAGATCTCGTCCACGCGCTCCACCACGCCGAAGAAGTTTGGGTATCCGATGATCACACATGCAGTTTCCCCGTCCAGCGCCTCGCCGAGTTTTTGTAGATCAGTGGCGCCGGTTGTGGGATCGATGTCGACAATTGCCATCTGGGGTTCGTCGTCGTCGGTCGCGCGGAGATATGTCTCGAGAACCTCAAGGTACTCGGGGTGCATTCCTCCCGAAATGACGATCTTATTTCGCCTGGTCACTCGCCGGGCCATGAGAGCAGCCTCTGTGGCTGCGGTCGCGCCGTCGTACATGGATGCGTTCGAGACATCCATTCCGAAGATACGGCATATCATGGTCTGAAACTCGAAGATCGACTGGAGCGTGCCCTGGCTCACCTCGGGCTGGTATGGCGTGTAGGCCGTGTAGAACTCCGAGCGAAGGAGAATCTGATCGACTGCAACCGGAACGTGGTGCGCGTAAAGGCCGGCGCCCATGAAGGAGACCAGGCCGCCCGCCGGCATGAGACCGGCCATGTTGTTCAGGTGGGTCATGATCTCCGATTCGGACATGGGGGGAGGAAGATCGAGCTCCCTCTTGAACCTCAGCGGCTCGGGGATCTGCTCGAAGAGTTCGTCCACTGTGCTGGCGCCTATCTTTTCGAGCATCTGGGAGATGTCGGCGGCGGAATGGGGGATGTATCTCACGATCGTCTCCTTTATTGAAAGAGCATGTCAGTCGTCGATGGTGGACAAATGATCTTTGTAACCGGCACTGTCGAACAGCGCCTCCACCTCGGCGGGATCGGAGATCTTGATACTGAGCATCCAGCCTGCTCCGTAGCAATCCTCGTTCACTTTTTCGGGTGCGTCGTCCAGCTCTTCGTTGACGGCATTGACCGTCCCGGAGATGGGCGCGAACATGTCGGATACGGCCTTGACCGATTCGACTGTTCCCATGGCCTCGCCGGCCTTGATCTCGTCGCCGACTCCGGGCATCTCCACCAGTGTGATATCGCCGAGTTGTTCCACGGCAAATTCGGAGATCCCAATTGTCGCCACGTCGCCATCGACCTTGACCCATTCGTGTTCTTTTGTGTACCGCAGATTTTCCGGAATATTCATTTTACCCTCGCGTGTGATTGGCCGCCTATTGCGGTCTCTTGTAGAAGGGGGTTTTCACTATTTTGGCCTCGACCACCTTGCCCCTGATAACCACTCCGATGGGGGCGCCCACCTTGTATCCCTTTTTGGGAAGGTACGCGAGCCCGATGCCGACGCCCAGGGTCGGTGACGGCCCCCCGGAGGTGACGACTCCGACAGGTTCCGCGCCGGCGTCAGCGCCCGCCGGAATGATAGGGTATTCGTGTCGCGCGATGCCTTTTCCCACCATCTGAAAGCCCACGAGGCGACGCCTGAGCCCCTCTTCTTTTTGCGCGACGAGCGCGTCGCGACCATTGAAATCACCGACGTCCCACTTGACCGTCCAACCCAGGGAGGCCTCCAGGGGAGTGGTGTTCAGGTCGATGTCGTTGCCGTAGAGCGCGAGCTTGCCCTCGAGACGCAGGGTATCCCGGGCGCCGAGCCCGATGGGCTTGAGACCGTGCGGTTCCCCCGCCTCCATCAACGCCTTGAATACATCGACCAGGTGCTCGTTGTCGCAGTAGATTTCGTAACCATCTTCGGCGGTGTATCCCGTGCGGGAAATGAGACACGGCTTGCCAGCGATCTCACTGTCCACGAATCGGAAGAAGCCCAGATCCCGATGGGCACCCCCGGTTATCGAGGCCAGGATCTCCACTGCAGCGGGTCCCTGGAGCGCGATCTGGCCCGTCTCGTAGCTCCTGTCGGTTACCTTGACGTCACCCCGGACATTGTTTTGAACATGTTCGAGATCTTTGTCGTGACAGGCTGCGTTGACCACCAGCAGGATCCTGTCCGTGCCGTAGCGGTAGACGAGAAGGTCGTCCACGATGCCGCCGTCCGGCATGCACATGGGGGTGTAGCATATCTGCCCGTCCTCGAGCCCCTTGACGTCGTTGGTGACCAGCCAGTGGGCGTACTCGAGCGCGTCACGGCCGTCGAGCCAGAACTCGCACATATGGCTGACGTCAAAGAGCCCCGCCCTGGTCCGGACGGAGTTGTGCTCGGCCTTGATGCCCTCGAACTGAACCGCCATTTCGTATCCCGCGAAGGGGACCATCCGGCCGCCGAGTTTCTTTAGCTCATTGTAGAGTGGAGTGCGTCGAGGTTGAATTGTCATGTGTGATCCTTCTGCAGTCGACACCTTTTTCGTGCACGAAGATTATTCCGCTTGTCATTTCGAAACAAGAGGAAATTTACTTGTTCGTATCGGCGCTGACCGGGGCGGGAGCACGGTCAATGAGGTGCGGCGCTCCCTCTTGTCCTTGAAGAGAATCGCGCAGTTTCACCACCGACTCCACGGAGCCGAGCACTACGAGCACAGCGCCTTCGGTGATGATTGTGTCCGGCCCCGGGTTGTAAATAAACTCCTCGTCGGTCCGCAAAGCGATGACCAGAACATCCGTGGCCTTGCGGATCTTGGTGTCCGACAGTTTCTTCCCGGCCAGCGGGGAGCCGGGGGGCAGCACAACCTGCTCGATGCGGGTGTTCTGCTTCTTGTCGCGCAGCATGATGTCCAGAAATTCGACGACGTCCGGTCGAATGATCTCCGAGGCGATCCTCATTCCACCCAGAATATTGGGAGCGATCACCTTGTTTGCGCCGGCCCGCAGCATTTTTGCGGGGGCATCCTCCTCCGTTGCGCGCGCTACGATGCGCAGATCCGGATTGATCTGCCTGGCGGACAGGATCAGGTACAGGTTGTCCTTGTCGTTCCGCAAAACAGCCACCAGCCCCGAGGCGCGGTCGATGCCTGCGGCCTCCAACACTTTGTCTTCGGTGGCGTCTCCGTGGACGAAGCACAAGTCGTGGGCTCTTTCCTCGTTTTTTTCGTGCAGGGCCAGGAGCTTGTCTTCGTCGATGTCCACCATGACGAAAGGTGTCTTGGTGTCGATCATTTCATCTATCACACGACCCCCGGTTGTCCCCGTGCCGCAGACGATGATGTGGTCCTTCATGTGGTCTATTCTTTTTTTCATTTTTTTCCTTCGCCTCGCATGTCTGAGATCCAGCTCCACCCAGAATGCGATGAGGGTAGACCCAAAGTAGATCAGGGTGCCCATGCCGAAGATGATCAACATCGACGCGAAAAGTTGACCGTACATGTCGAGAGGAATCACCTCCCTGTAACCCACCGTGGCCAGGGTAATGACCGTCATGAAAAAACACTCGGTCACCGTGTGCTGACCGTGGTCCAGCAAGTAGAAACCAATCGTGCCGAAGACGCAGGCGATAATCACCGTCCCGAGCGCCCTGAACATCCGTTTTTTCATGGCGTCCATTTGCCGGGCATTCTACTTTCATATCCGACATGTTGACAACCCGGCCTGAAGACGATGGCGGCCGGCTTTAAAAAACCCCATCCCGGCCTTCCCCTGCGAGAGGGGAAGGGGAAGATGATGGCGGCCGGCTTTAAAGCTTGATGAAAACGAGTTCACTTGGTAAACCCCGGCGCGCCGAAGGTCTACGGACTTTTGTGGACCGTCGGTTTTGACAACTTGAGGATGGGCCGTTAGCTCAGTTTGGTAGAGCAACGGACTTTTAATCCGTAGGTCGAAGGTTCGACTCCTTCACGGCTCACTGTCCCCATCGGTATGTGCTATTTTGGCATGCGCCTTTTGTGGACAAAGGATATATGGCCCCGTCGTCTAGCGGTCTAGGACACCGGCCTTTCACGCCGGCGACACGGGTTCGATTCCCGTCGGGGTCACTGCGAGGCCGTCGGAGATATTTCTCCTGCGGCCTTTTTTTTAACTAAATACTCAGCTCGGTGAACAGGCTGATCAACCGCTTTGAAGGAAGATCCGAGGAGAGAGAGTAGGCCATGTCCCCGTCGATCATGACGGCCACGTTGTAACCATTTCGGCGTCCGAGCACCACGTTCTTTCCATCCACCCGAACCGTGTCTCCTCCTCGCACAACAAGCTTGTTGACGGGGAAGATCATGAGGGTCACCCGGTGACCGTCGACGGTGTAGACCATGTGGGCAGCCTGATGTGCCTGCACGCTGGAGAGCCGGGCGCCCTGGAAGCTGGCGTTGGAGAGCTTCAACTGTGGAGCGCGCACCGGGAAATCGACTTTGCCCCGAAACCAGGACCCGGCGAGGGATGGATCCGGTCCCTTGAACTCCATGGGGAGCTCCCTCGCGTGGCGTTGGGCCAGGTCGTCAACCACTGCGGCCATCGGCTCCTCTCCGGTCTCGCCGGTCGACCAGGGTCCAACGGTGAGGACCAGCAGCAATGTCGCCGCCGCCGCTATCGGTACCGCTGCGAAGATCGCCACTTTTAGGCGTCTGGTTCCGGTCCCCGGCAGGCTCTCGACGCGGTGCCTCAGATGATTCGGAGCGACGATCCCGTCGCCCAGCGCAGCTATCTCGTTCTTCATCCTTCGCCGAAGCACGGTCAGCGCTCCACACTTCTCGCAATGATCAAGGTGAGCCTCCACCTCTATCATCCGCTCTGGCTCCAGCTCGCCGTCGACATAAGCGTCGAGGTATTTCACGACCTGCGCACAATTCATGATCCATTCTCCCGGTTGCGGCGAAACTCTTTCAGATCCGTTGGTTCGCTACCGCTTTTTTCCTGTTCCTCATTGCTGACCGAAACGATTCCGGCGGCCACCGCGTGATCGATCAGTTCTCGTTGTAGAATCCTGCGACCCCGGTGGAGCCGGGACATTACCGTGCCCATGGGGCACTCCATCATTTGTGAGATCTCCTTGTAGGAAAATCCCTGGAGGTCGGACAGCACCACTACCGTGCGATAATCATCGGGTAGCTCGTCGAGCGCCCGATCCAGTTCTTTTTTGAAAAAAGAAGAGAAAACGTGGGCCTCGGGATCCGACGCGAACTTCCGCGCCTCGCTATCGAGTACCTGGTCGTAGATGGGCTCCGTTGCGACACGCTCCAGATAGCGGCGTTCGTGGACCTTGTGGCGATAGTTGTTGATGAAGGTGTTTGTTAAAATCCTGAAAAGCCACGCCTTCAGGTTGGTCCCCCACTCAAAACTGTCCGCGAACCGGAACACCCTGACGTAAGTGTCCTGCACCAGTTCCTCGGCGTTTGCCGTGTTTCTGGTCATGCGAAGAGCGGTCGCGTAGAGGGCGTCGAGGTGCTCCACGCAGGCGGATTCGAACCTCTGTCGCTCTTTTTTCCCTCTCTTTTTCGAACGGGCCATTCTTTTTTTCCCTTTCTCGTGAAGAAAAACCCTCGTCAGCACGACTTATTCCAGGCCTGGTTATAAATAAACATTATAAACAATCGTTTGCACCCTTTTCTACTTGGCGTACACGTTGTAAAGTGCGCCTTACGTGAGACGACACAATATATGGAAGAAGAAGATACAAAAATCGTCGATGACGACGATAACAGTGAGAACGATGAGATTGTCGAAGATCCCGACGAGATTATCGCCGATCTCGAACGGAAGTTCGAGGACGAGCACCAGCGACTTCTTCGCACTGCCGCCGAACTGGAAAACGTTCGCAAACGGTGCGTACGGGATGTTTCAAACGCGGTTATCCGGGGACGCAGCGACGTGTTGAACTCAATGTTGCCTACCATCGACGCCCTGAATCTGGCGATCAAATCCGGCAGTGACGACGATGGACCTGCAAAAGCGGTCCTCGACGGCGTGAGCATGGTTCGCAAGCAGTTCCTGGTTTCCATGGAGCAGTTCGGGCTCAAACCCATCGAAACGGTGGGCAAGGCCTTCGATCCGGTCTTTCACGAGGCCGTGGCGCAGATTCCCTCCGAGGATCACGATTCCGGAGAGATCATCGAAGAGATGAGGGCGGGCTTTATGCTCGGCGATCGACTCTTGCGGGCCTCCATGGTCATAGTTTCGTCGGGCAAGCCCGAGGAACCGGGCGAGACTGAAGAATCGGGCGAAACTGAGGAGAACCACACAGAGGAGTCCAATGGCTGAGGATCGACTCATTGGCATTGATCTCGGGACGACCAACTCGTGCGTGGCCGTGATTGATGGAAAGGACCCAGTAGTTATCCCCAACTCCGAGGGGAGCCGTACCACCCCTTCGTACATAGGCTTTCCAGAGTCCAACGAGCGACTCGTGGGCCATGTGGGAAAGAGACAGGCGGCGACCAACCCGGAGAACACCATCTACTCCATGAAGCGTCTGATGGGTCGCAGGTTCGACTCCGCAGAAGCCGAACGCCAGCGCTCCACGTGTCCGTATGAAATTGTTGAGGCAGACAACGGTGACGCGTGGGTTTCGGTCCGCGGCAAGATCATCAGCCCTCCCGAGCTTTCGGCGATAATCCTCGGGGAGATGCGCCAGGTGGCCGAAGCCTACCTCGGGGAAACCGTAAGCCGGGCGGTAGTGACCGTCCCCGCTTATTTCAACGACGCCCAGAGACAGGCCACATCGGACGCAGGCAAGATAGCCGGCCTCGACGTGGAACGAATAATCAACGAGCCCACCGCAGCGGCTCTCGCCTATGGGTTGGATAATGAGAGTACCGGGAAAAAGCGGATAGCCGTGTACGACCTCGGCGGGGGCACGTTCGATATCTCCATTCTCGATATTGAAGACGGGGTGTTCTCGGTCAGGTCCACCAGCGGTGACACGTTCCTGGGCGGGGAGGATTTCGACCAGCGCCTCGTGGAGCACCTGGCCGACGGTTTCAAGAGTGAGCACGGCATAGATCTGCGCGGAGACAAGATGGCCCTTCAACGCCTGAAAGAAACCGCAGAGCGGGCCAAACACGAGCTGTCCTCGTCCATCGAAACGGAGATCAACCTTCCATTCATTGCCTCCGATTCTTCAGGGCCCAAGCACCTGGTGGCGACAATCGAGCGCAACGCGTTTGAGGATCTGGTCCATGATCTGGTGGAGAACTCGTTCAAACCTTGCAAACAAGCTATCGAAGACGCAGGGATCGGTGTGGACGATATTGACGAGATTTTGCTTGTGGGCGGAATGACGCGCATGCCGCTGGTTCAAAAGACGGTTGAGGAATTCTTTGGAAAGAAACCACTTCGCGGGGTCAACCCGGACGAGGTAGTAGCTGTAGGAGCGGCGATCCAGGGCGCGATCCTTTCAGGCGATATCGATGAAGTGTTGCTGCTGGACGTGACGCCCCTGAGCCTGGGAGTCGAGACCGGTGGCGGGGTCTTTACCAGGTTGATCGAGCGAAATACAACTATCCCCACGCGAAAGCGACAGATCTTCACCACCAGCATGGACAATCAGAATTTTGTGCCGATTCACGTGCTCCAGGGCGAGCGGCAGATGGCTGCCAACAACAAGACCCTCGCAAAATTCGAGCTCACGGGCATCCCGCCCGCGCCCAGGGGGATTCCTCAGATCCAGGTAACTTTCGATATTGACGCCAACGGCATCGTGTCCGTGTCAGCGCGGGATCTGGGCACCGGGAAGGAACAGACCATTCGCGTGACGGCGGCGACCGGACTCAAGGAGGCGGACATCGAGCGGATAGTCGGGGAGGCGGAGTCCCTGAGGCAGGACGACGAGTTGCGCAAGGAGCTGGCGGAGGCGCGGATCGAGGCCGAGTCTCTCATCTATACTTCCGAGCGGGCGGTCGAGGAGTACGGCGGCGTTGTTGCCGTCGAGGATCTGGATCTCATCCGGGCGGACATCGCCGCGTTAAAGGGAGCCATGAAAGAGGATGACGTGGACCTCATTCGAGAGTTCAGGTCCCAGCTTGAAACATCCGCGTTCCGCATCGCCGAGGCCATGTACGCCGGCGTCGAGGGCGACAGTGACGGGTCTGAGGAAACCGCCCCCTCCGATGGGGACGACCCCGAGGAGAACGGCGGTAGCGGCCCGATAGAAGCCTGACCAGATGCAGTCAAAAAGAGACTACTACGAGGTCCTGGACGTGCCTCGGGACGCCGGTTCGGATGTACTCAAGAAATCGTACCGGCGCCTGGCCATGAAATACCATCCGGACCAGAACCCCGACGACGATAGTGCGGCCGACAAGTTCAAGGACCTCACCGAGGCATACCAGGTGCTCTCCGATCCACAACAGCGCGCAAGGTACGACCGTTTCGGACACAACGCGCCGGACATGGCCGGGTTCGGGGGCGCGGCAGTGAACATGGGCAACATGACCGACTTCTTTGAGTCGATATTCGGGTCTGTGTTCGGAGGACAACCGCGACGACAGCGCCGCAGGGGAACCCCCGGGAGAGATTTGCAATATGATCTCTCCCTCTCGCTGGAGCAGATATTCACCGGCACCGATGTCAAGATCACCATTCCCAAGATGGTCAGGTGCGACGAGTGCGGCGGCAGCGGAGCGGCAAAGGGAGTGACGCCCCAGACGTGTAGCCAGTGCCAGGGTAGGGGCCAGGTTCAGCTCCGACAGGGGATTTTCACCATGGCCACAACCTGCCTGGCGTGCGGAGGAACTGGGGAGACAATATCCGAGTCGTGCGCCGAATGCGATGGGCGGGGAATGATGAAAGGCGAAGAGGAGTACGAGGTTCATATCCCAGCCGGAGCGGACGATGGTGCTGTCAAGATTATCGATGGGGGCGGCGAGCACGGCCGGGGGGGAGCACCTAACGGAGATCTCCATGTGGTAATCAGGGTGGCCGAGCACCCCGTATTTCGCAGGCAGGGATACGACCTGCACGGCGCCATTCACGTCAGCTATCCCCAGGCGGCCCTGGGAGCGCAGATCGAGGTGCCCACCATCGACGGGCCGGTCACCATGAAAATCAATCCCGGCACTGAAAACGGACGCGTGTATCGGCTCAAGGGCAAGGGATTGCCGGCGTTGAGGAGCAGCAGACGCGGCGACCAGCACGTTCACGTGGAGGTGGCCGTTCCGAGAAAGCTCACCGATCGGCAAAGGACGCTCATCGAGGAGCTTGGTGAAGAACTCGGTGATGAGATCCAGTCCAGGCAGCCATCATTTTTCGAGAAAATGAAGAACTTCTTCGAATAACTTGAAGGCGCTAGTGGAGCGGCAGACCACGTTCATGTTGTTCAAGCAGAGATTTGTACCCGGCCTCGTACCCTGCCTTGTCGGCCACGTCCCAATCCACGAACTGGACGCCCATGCCGGGGGGTGAAGCGGCGCCGTTTGATTCGGCAAATCCTCGCACCCACATCACCTGAGCCAGGCCGGCGACCTCTCCTAGACCGAACGGCGGGCGAAACCGCATCTGGATGAGAGTCTGGCGCGGCAACGGCGTGAGCGATCGGATGAACACCCCGCCGTGGTTCACGTTGTAGCTGTACCCGTTGAACAGTTTACCGCTCACGGTTGCCTTGTAGCTGACCGGTGTTCCGTAGAGGAGTCGCGGCGTTCTGCGCGCCATGGGCGGCGCCGGAGTGAGCAACTCGTTCATCAGGAAGGTCAGGCGCTCCGCATCCTCGTCGATTCTCAGCACTGCAGTGGAGGAAAGCAGGTCGGCGCCCGACAGTTGCTGCTCCTGCAGGCCCGGATCCAGCAGGATCCATGGGGCCGAGTCCGGAACAGCGGCGGCCTTGTGCATGGTGGCCAATATTGAGTTGCCGGGAAGGTCGACAGAAGCGATTATCGCTCGGGGTTCGAGTTCGGTCACGGCTTTCTCCAGTTCGGTCACGTTCGAGGCGTAGTGAATATCGAAACCGTTTCTACGAAGAACGTGTCCCAGGCGGATCCTCTCCTCGCGTCGGCTCTCCGCAAGCACGACCATCCCTGCCGGCGCACGTACGATGTTCCATATATCTGACTTCAGGAGAACCTCGACCAGCGTCGAAAGCTGGTCGCGCTCCTCGACGATCAGGTAGTCATCGGCGCCGTCGGCAAAAGCCTTTTCGACCTCTTTGGGCGTCTGCAAATCGAGGCATGCCAGGAGCGGCACGGGGTCCAACGCCCGGTGCTGCCGAACGGTGGCCATGAGCCCAGATCTATCCTCCACCTCCGGCCCGATCGCGATGGCCATCGGACGCTCCTCGCAAAGGTCTGCGATCGCATCGCCTGACCCTTTTACCCGTATGGGCTCGAGCCCGGCGTCGCGGATGACGTGCAACATATCGAGTTTACAGGATCCCGGATCTCCAACGAAACAGAATGACTGGACCATGAACTAACCTCTCATTCTTCGAACAACTAATATTGCCACACTCACTATCCTAAGCAACATGGGTGCCAGGTTCAGAATCCACGATGCCCCTTTGATGCTTCATTTTGTTGTGCGGCAACCGCGCACCCGGGCGGTCGGCGCACGAAAAAACCGAGCGGGGAGCGCACACCGCGCAGGATGGGGTTATTAGACGGGCACCCCTCCGAAGTAAATCGGAGAGGTGAGGGAGGAGAAGTGGGCGGGATATGTGGAAGTCTACTTGCGGCGGACACGCCACAGCAGACCCAGAGCGGTAATGATCAGCCAGCAGGCAAGCTCGGGAGAATCGGTTGCAGCCACATTGACAACGCTGCAGCCCGCTGGTCCGACATTGGTACCAGAGCCCTCGTAAAGCGAGAGGGCGCCCTCTATATCGTCGTCATGCAGCTCCACGGTTCCCTCCATCGAATTGTCCATGAGCGGGAACATGCTGGCCTGGTTGACGTCGGTGTGGGAGAGGCCGAGGACATGCCCCACCTCGTGTAGAGCCACGTTGCGAACACGATCCATCTTCGCGCCGAGTTCGTCGATATTGCTGACCAAATCGAGATTGAATACAATGTCGGCGTCCATGATGTGTCCCGACCAGGCTCCGTGCGATACCACGGCGGTGGCGCCGGGATCGCTGCCCTCGTCCCAGTAGTCGTCAAGGACCATGATGCAGTTCAGGTTGGCTTCTCCCTTTCGGTATCCGGGGGTGTCGCAGATCCCTCGAACGAAGCTGAATCTCAGTGGTAGATCGGCCATGTCGACCCAGGTGTCGAACGCATCGATGATAGTGTTCTCAACCTCTTCGAGTGGCCCCAGAGCGGACAGGGACTCATCGAGAACGAACTCAATCTCCGTTTTTTTCCAGCAAACTTTCTCGCCTGTCTCGGTCAAGCGGGTGACGAAAGCCGAGCCTGACATGGGTATTGCGAGAACGCTGATGAGAGCGAGGCTCGTGAGGAATATCCGCGGAGAATGTCTGGTGTTGTTTGGCATCGGAAGGGCTAATTGCAACTCCCGGGCCAATAAAAATGTGCAGGATGG
>JAUVDV010000090.1 GCA_030595125.1 Deltaproteobacteria bacterium | reverse complement strand
CCTTACCACAGCGCGTAGATGGCATGTCTTTTCTCCATGCCAGATCTCAACGCCAAGAAGAGACTCGAACCCGCTCGTTGAAAAGTCAAAATTTTGGAGGGTTACCAAAGAAAACAACGCTTAAGTTGACAGCGGTAGGCATAGATGCGCCCCTACTACTGGGTCTGGTGCTGCTCGTGGTTTGCGCCGGGTGCTCGAAAAGCTCGTCGAGTACTGACGGCGGGACCACCGACACGGACTCCGATTCGGACAGCGATACCGATTCTGATACAGACACTGATACTGACACCGATTCTGATACAGACACTGATGCTGACACTGATACCGACACCGATACCGATACCGATACCGATGTGGACGCCGGCTCCGACGCAGGCATTGATTGCACCCTGGGGGAATACAGCGGCAATTTCACGATCAGCACACAATCGGATGTCGCAGCCCTCGCGGGTTACACATCGATCTCGGGAAGTCTGTATATTTACTGCCCGTCGTGCGCCGACTTGAGCGAGTTGATTTGCCTCACCTCGGTGGGTGGAGACTTGTGGATCGACTATAATGACGTCCTCACCAACCTGGATGGACTGAGCGGCCTCACATCGGTGGGAGAGGATTTGTTTATTAGATTCAACAACACCCTCACCAATTTGGACGGGCTGAGTGGGCTCACCGGCTCGGTGGATGGGGACTTGAAGATTCGATGGAACTCCGCCCTGACAAACCTGGGAGGTCTGAGCGGACTCACCGGCTCGGTGGGTGGGGACTTCAACATCGACAATAACTACACCCTCACCAACCTGGATGGCCTGGGCGGGATCACATCTGTGGATGGTTATTTATCGATTGGAGACAATATGTTCCTCACCGACCTGGGCGGGCTGAGCGCCCTCACCTCGGTGGGCTCGGACTTGTCGATCGAGTACAACTGGAACCTCCCCAACCTGGACGGCCTGAACGGCCTCACATCGGTGGGTGGATGGTACTTGTTGATCTGGCACAACGCCGCCCTCACCAATCTGGACGGGCTGAGTTCTCTCATCTCGACGGGCGATACCTTGTCGATCAGAGGCAACGCCGCCTTGACCAACCTGGACGGGTTGAGTGGTATCACCTCGTTAAACTGGAATTTGTGGATCGAAGACAACGACGTCCTCACCGACCTGGACGGGCTTAGCGGGATCACCTCGTTGGGTAATGAGTTGTTGATCACAGAAAACCTTTTCCTTCCCGACTGCGAGGCGTGCGATCTTCTGGACCAGCTCACCAGCGGACCTTCTTCGATAGATGTCCACGACAACCTCGACGACACATGCACGCCCGTTCCGACTAATTGTCCGTGACACTTGAGGTAGGAGGTTCGGCGCGAAGGCCTTCGACGTGCAGGGGCAGGTTCAGGATCTGCAAACCATCTTTCGCGCAGCGGTCCTCGAACAGGGCCGCATCTTGCTGTTGCGCGAAGACAGCCACGGCGCAGTCACCGCCGCCCGCGCCCGAGGGTTTCGCCGCTCCGCCCGTCTCGGCCGCGATTGTCATGAACCGCTGGTGCTCCTGCGTCACGATCGGCGCGCCTGCATCCTCTCCGAGCCGCTTCATGGCCCGGCCGTACTCGCCGGTCAGATCCACGATTTGCTTGACCTCCCCGAGCGAATAGGCCTCCTCCAGCGTCCCGGCCAGATCGACAAGATCGTCCATGCGTCGGCGATACCCCGAGCGATCCGATCTCTCCAGGTCTCGCACCCGGTCCAGCAACCCCACGGTTGACGATGCGCTGCCCGTCCAGACCACCTTCGCACAGATCCCCGGCTCGCCAACCAACGGCCGCGCTCCACGCGCGCAAAACAGGATGGTCCCACCGAGCACGCTCGCAGCCACGTCCGCCCCCGAGCCGCGACTTCCCTGGGCCGCAAAGTGGGCCATCGAAGCGAACTCCAGTATTCGATTCCGGTTGTCTTCGATGGGCAACCCGGCATGTTCGAACAGCATCCCGCACGCGGCCGCGCAAACCGCCGCCGAAGAGCCAAGCCCCAGTTTGATACCGCTTGCGGAGAAGACATCGCTGTTCACCTCGACGTCCGGCGGACGATCGGTGAAGATCTCACCGGCGACCATGTCGGCGACCGCTCGCAGCACCGGCGAAACGTGAGTCGAGACACCCCCGATGATCGCGAAAGCCCGAGCATCCACTGTAGTCACCACCGCTGTAGCGCCCTCCAGCACCGCGTACTCCCCGCTCAAGAAGAGTTTACCCGGGGCGCTGGTTTGAGACACGCTCACGAAGTAACCACTGTGAAACCGGCCGCCTTTGCGCTCGCGCAAACAGCTTCGCGATATTCGAGGGTAACCAGGGCCACTGCGCATCCCCCGCCTCCCCCGCCGGTCAGCTTTGCCCCGAGCGCTCCGGCGCCGATGGCCACCGCGCAGATCTTGTTGAGCGCGGGCGTGGACACACCGAACCAATCCAGGTACCGCTGGTTCTCGATCATCAGGCTGCCCAGGGTCGGCAGGTCCCAGACGCGAATCGCATCCGTGCCGCGCTCCGCAAGCCTATCCATGGCCTCCAATTTTTTGGCGCTATCCTCCGGGTACGAATACATACGCGCCGCGACACGATCAACCATGTCGGAGGTCTTGCCCTCCCGCCCCGAGTGGATCACAACGATGGGAGGAGGCGGGGCGCCGGTATGGGAAGCGCCGGCACCCACGGAGAAACGAATGACACCACCCCCCAGGGCAACGGCCGCGTCCAGTCCGGACGGGTTCCCGTGGAATACGCGTTCCGAGGCCTGTACCGCCCGAAAAAGGGTGTCGAAATCGTATTTGTTGCGGGTCATCTCGCCGATAGCCCTCGCGGACGCGGCGGCCAGGGCTGCGGATGCACCCAGTCCCGAGCGCGGCGGAAGATCGGTGCGGCCCGTCAACCGCATGCCGAACGGCCTGATTCCCAGAACGCCGATCATGTCTCGCAGCGCCCTGCCGGAATCTTCCCGGGCGCTCGCATCCGTGGTTAACCCCCAGGCGGGAACCTCCAGGGTGATCGGTCCGTCCATGGGCTCGACCTCGACGATCATCCTATCTGGAAGTCCGACAGCCAGCGCGTGGGCCCCGTGCACCACCGCGTGCTCTCCGAGAAGAATTACCTTGCCGTTGGCCTTTCCCGTCGGCTTTTCGGGTTTCAATGGGGTCATTTGTCGCGTCTTCCCAGAATCCCCGCGACTGTCTTGAGAAGCTCCACGCCGCCGGCCAGGTACTGCAAGTCGGCAAGCGCGTCGAGCGATTGCTCCACCAGCCGGTCGATCCGGTCCTCGCAGGCGCGCCGGGCGCCGGAAACGGCAAGGGCCTCCACCGCCCGTGAGACCGCCGTGTCCGATGCAGTTGCGTCACCAAACACCGCCTCGACGGCCAGCCTGTCACTCCGCCCGGCCTCCGTGAGGGCCTTCTGTATCAGGTATGTGCGCTTTCCCTTTTTGAGATCGGCGCCAACTGATTTTCCAGTCACCTCCGGCTTCCCGAACACGCCCAGCAAATCGTCCCGCAACTGAAACGCCACTCCCAGGGGCCGGGCCATTCTCGCCAGAAGCACCAGTTGCTCCTGCTGTGCCCCGCTCAGGGAAGCGCCAATGGCGAGTGGACCAACGGTGGTGTAGCTGGCGGTCTTTCGACTCGCCACCTCTTCCGCGTCGGTGCCGCCCAGAATATCGAGGGTCTGTCCGTGGATGACATCGAGGTGCATCTGCGAAAAAACGCGGTTCGCAAGAGCGCCTTGCGGCCCGTTAGCGTACAGGGTGGCAAGGAGCCGCTCATGAAGAGCGCAGGCAAGATCACCGCACAGGATTGCCAGATCGCGCCCCAGTTTTTCGTCTCCTGTTCGCTTGCCCAGTGCCGCGTGGACGGAGGGCCCGCCTCGCCGCATGTCGTCCTCGTCCATAATGTCGTCGTGAATGAGAAAGTACGTGTGCAGAAGCTCCAACGCCGCGGCCGCGTCCAGCACATCCGGATTTTCGTTCGCTCTCTCGTCGAAAAGGGCCGCCCCGCAGATCACGAGGACGCCTCGAAATCGCTTTCCCGCCCGCAAGGTGAGATCGCGAACCTGATCGAGGAGCAACGGAGGCGTGGAGGAAGAAAAGATCGCCTCGCCCTTGTCCGAATCTAATTCGGTAAACAGCCGGTCAAGCCTTTGCTCTATCCGTGCGGCGATACGGGGCAGGGCGTCATTGCTCATGAATCTCTAGATGGTCCATCGGCCCGTACGTGTCAAGGAACATCCCTGTCCACTCTTCATGCCCTTCGCCCAGATCGGCGATCATGGCCGCCAGAGCCTTGCCGGTGTAGGTCGCCTCGAACTCAAGCCCGGTGGACGAGGCCAGATCCAGCGCCCTTGCCCCGGCGACCGTAGGGTGGCCGTACCCGGAACCGACGAACCGGTGATCTACGCAAAGATTGATCTTCGGCATTCGGGAAAAGCTCGCGATACCCGCGATGAGTCGGCAGGTGCGCCTCGCCAGGATCCCCAGGTATTTTTCGTTCCCGACGAGCAAGGTGGCCACGCGCACCGCAATTACACGGGAGGGTACGCCCGCCAGGGCGAGGCCGAGAGCCAGGCCGACGGCGGTCCCTCCCGTCCCCAGGGGAACGTATATCCTGTCGGGTAAAGGACATTCCCCTGCGGCAATTTGATCCGCCAGCTCCAGACCCGCGCGCACAAAACCGGCGGTTCCCAGCGGGTCCGATCCTCCGGGGGATATCAGGGTGGCGCGCAACACGTCCTTTCCCGCGACGGCCGAAAGCTTCCTCGCAAGATCGATCACGGAATCGACCGGGCGATCCACGCGAATCACGTGGGCACACGCTCCTTGCGTGAGAGCGAGCACCCGCTCCACGTGCGGCGTGATCGGCTGGGAGACCAGAATTCCGATACAGGGTCTTTGAAGTGCGGCGGCGTGCACCGCCGTGGAGAGCACATGGCTGGAACCGAGCGCACCGAAGGTAATGACCGGTCCGTCGGACTTCGCGAGCAGCATTTCGAGTTTCCGCACCTTGTTGCCGCCGAGCTCACGGGATGACAGATCCTCGCGTTTGATCCAGGCGCGTCCTTTTGCAACGACATCAAGCGCTTTGAAGGGTTCCACCGGCGTGGGCCACTTGCCCAGCGATACGGAGCCGATAGCCTCGATACGATCACGCCAGTGCGAGGTCGATAGAGGACTCATGACGGTCAGTTGTGGTTGGGAGAGGCGAGCCGGCCTTCTTTGGCGAACCTGTATATCATGTAGACCCAGCAAATCCCCACACCGCACCAGGTCAGCACGATGGACGGCAGGAGCGACGTGTTCCACAGCTTCTCGAGGCCCACGTTGCGGTGGTACTGCTCGTAGGTGCCCAGGGATCCGAACTGGTCACCGCCGACCACAAAGAACCCGACTATCCCCATTACGAGGAACACCATGAACATGAGGGTGACCCAGTCGCTCTTGGCGCGGGCCGAGAAGTACCCGACCAGATACCCCATGACTCCGGCAATGGGATAGGTCGCCACGACCATGATGTTGATTCCGATGGGAAGCCACCGCGTATCGATAAGGTACATCCACGACCAGTCCGGGTAGAATCCGTTGAAGTATATTCCGGCTGGCACGAGGAGCGGAAGTTCGAGCATCATCAGGGCGCCGAAGTAGCGATTGTAGAACACGGGTCGCTGAAGCGTTCTGATCTGCACACGGGCGCCGAAAGCCACGGTGGCCCCGACAAGCAGATTGATCATAATGAACCCGGGTACAGTCAAAACAGATATCCTTAGATCATCAATGAGTCGGTTTACTCTAAACCGAGCGACGCGAAGTGGCAACGAACCGTTTTTTTGTTAGATTGAGTATTGAGAAGAAAACAAAAAGGCAAACGAGGTATTACGATGCGAGCTGCGCTTGTGATGACATTGTTTGGGTCATTCCTCTTTTCGGCATGCGATCACTGCAAACAAAGTGAGGATGCGGCGGCGCAAAAAGCGGCCCTCGAGGAGAAAGTCAGCGCGCTGGAAACCAGGCTCGCCGAGCTGGAAAAGGAGCCTCCCGCGCAGGAAAAGGCCGAGCCTCCGGAGACTGCGAACGAATGCGCCGCCAAACTCGCCGCCTGCGAACAGCGCCTGGCGAAATGCGAAAAAGACCCCTTCACCGGAACCAAGTACCTGACCGGCGACGAGGAAAAGAAAAAGAAGTGACCGGCTAGACCGGAATGGTGATGATGAATCGGGCGCCTTGCGTGAATTCCCGATCCACGGCGATTTCCGCGCCGGCGCGGTCGCAAATGCTCTGACATATGGCCAGCCCCAGACCCGATCCCACAGAAGACTCCCGCATGGTGAAGAAAGGATCGAAGATCCGATCTGCGATCTTGAGATCGATGCCCGACCCGTCGTCGGTGACGGTGATACGCACAGCGGAACGGGCGACAACCGAAAGCGCGGGACGCCAGCCGTCGATCTTCTCAGCGGTGATCTTTACCACTCCCTTCCCCTCCATCGCCTGGCCCGCGTTTAGAAGCAAATTGACCATCAACTGGGTCATGTCATCGGGTGACATTGCGACCTCGAGGTCCGTCTCCAGGTCGGCAACGAGATCTATCTTGTCGAACAGCCTCTGGGCGCCGAGGAGTGACTTTACGTGCTCCATTGTCTTTTCCGGCGCGCAGCGCCCCTCCCCGGTCGAACCGGATCTTGCGGGGCGCGCGTAGGCCAGCAGTTCCTCGATTATCTTGTCGATTCTGACGATCTCCTTCTTGACGAGCGCCCGGTACTTGATCGCCTGCTCCGAATCCACCTCGCCCTCAAGCGCGTCGAGCAACCCGAGCACGCCCGCGATGGGGTTCCCGATCTCGTGGGCCACCCCGGCCGCCAGCGTTCCCACCGAGGCCAATTTTGCCGCGCGAATGAGGCGATCCTGAGTCTCCCTGAGATCAATGGACGACTTGCGAAGCGCGTCCATCTGCTCGTCGAGCTCCAGTCGCTGCTCCCGAAGGGTGCGAGTCATGCGGTTGAAGTTGAGCCCCAGATCTATGATCTCCCCGGAGCCGCTTATCGGCACCTTGGCTTCCAGATCTCCGCTCGCCACCCGCTCCACCGCCCGGGTCACCCGGGCCAGCGGTCGAACGACGGTCCTGCTCACGGCGAAATAGCCGAGCAGGAGCGCAACCAACGCGCCGGTTATCATGTAGAAGAGGATCAACTTCCTCAGGCTTTCGAGTTCTTCTTCGACTCTTTCAACGGCTTTTAAATCATCGTCGCCTGCCTCGCCCTGCGCCGACGCCTCGCTCTGACGCGTCACCGACACCCGAACGAGCCGGGATACGGAGACCTCGGTCAACACTATGAACAGCGTCATCACCACCGCGAGGGAGATGAGGATCTTCGTTCGCAAGCCCAGCGCAACTACTCCTGCCATGGGCTAAAAGTATCCGGCAGGGTGAACCGGTGTCAAACACACACTGGCCCCTATTGATTGATGCGCTTTGTGCTGGCGCCTGTTTTCATTTATCGTCGACCCATGACCGACACGACGAAAAGCAGGCTTGCACGCTACAGACAATTGCTTCCATGGCTGGTGCTGGGCGCCGTGGTCTTCGGCGGGCTGACGGGTATCGCGCTTCGGGAGCTTGCCGGGTTCACCGCAAAGGACGTGGAGACCTGGAACCTGGGTCTTCCCGGAGACATCTTCCTGAGGATGCTCAAAATGGTCGTGGTGCCACTCATCATCGCCGCCATCGTCAACGGGGTCAGCGGCGCGGGTGACCTTCGCAAGGTGGGCAAGCTCGGGGCATGGACCACGATCTTCTACCTGGGCACAACTGCCATCTCCGTCGCCGTCGGCCTGTTGCTGGTCAACCTGATACGCCCTGGAATCGGCATAGATCTGTCCATCGCAGGTGAAACGCCCGAAGGGCTCGTGACCACCACGCGCAGCTTCGGCGAATTCATGCTTCACCTGATATCCACAAACCCGGTGGGCGATGCGGCGGCGGATCTCGGCGCGGGGCGATTGTTGCCCCTCCTCTTGTTCTGCGTGCTGTTCGGCGGCGTGCTCACAACCGTGAAAGGTCCGCCACGTGAGGCGGTGGAGCGCTTCTTCGAGGGTCTCTACCAGGTGATGATGAAGATGACCGAGCTGGTCATTCTGCTCACCCCGTTCGGCGTTTTCTCCCTCCTTCTGCGGACGATGGCCACCCACGGCACAGACCCCTTCAAGTCCATCGGGCTGTTCGGCCTCACGGTGATCACCGGGCTTCTCTTTCACGCCCTCGTCGTTCTCCCGTTGCTCCTTCGCTTCCTCGGCCGGAAATCCCCGATTGCGCTGTTCAAGGCGGTTGCGCCGGCGCTCATGACCGCCTTCTCCACCTGCTCGAGCTCGGCAACCCTTCCGCTCACCCTGGAGTGCGCCACCGAGCGGGGCGGAATCCCCAAGCGAATAGTCAACTTCATCGTTCCGTTGGGCGCTACGGTAAACATGGACGGGACCGCTCTGTACGAAGCCGTTGCCGCCCTGTTTGTGGCCCAGGCCTACGGCATGGATCTCTCGCTGGCCCAGCAGGCCTCGGTGCTGGTGATGGCCACGCTCGCCGCGGTGGGCACGGCGGGAATCCCGTCCGCCTCACTGGTGATGATCGCCGTGGTGCTCGGCGCCCTGGGGCTACCGCTGGAGGGAATCGGGTTGATCCTGGCGCTCGATCGAATCCTCGACATGTGCCGCACCACCGTGAACGTCTGGGGCGATGTCTCGGGCGCCGCCATATATCACGGTCTGGAGCAACGCCGTGCCGCAGGCAAACAGTAGCTTGATCGGACGTCGCACTTGAATTAGGAAACATCATCATGACTGACACTATCCGGCAAATCCTGGCGTTCGACCCACCGAAAAAAAACATCACAGTGGAGGGCTGGGTTCGCACTGCGCGCAGCGGCAAGGGTGTGGCCTTCCTGGAGGTAAACGACGGATCGTGCCTCGCCGGCTTGCAGCTGGTGATCGATCCCGACGTGCCCGACTTCGAGGAGATCGCCAGGGTGGGTGTGGGCTCCGCGATCCGCGCCGTCGGGGAGCTGACCGAATCGCCGGCAAAGGGTCAGAAAGTGGAGCTGAAGGTCTCCGGTCTGGAGATAATTGGGCCTTCGCAAGACGACTATCCTCTTCAGAAGAAGCGACATTCGTTTGAATTCCTGCGCACCATCTCCCATCTGAGGCCCAGGGCGCGCACGTTCGGCGCCGTTTTCAGGATACGTCACGCGCTACAGATGGCGATACACAACTTCTTCGACAGCCGCGGTTTCATTCAGGTGCACACTCCAATCATAACCGCCGCGGATTGCGAGGGCGCCGGTCAGATGTTTCGCGTTTCCACCTTCGATCCGGGTAATCCACCCATGAAGGACGGGGCTGTGGACCATGGCAGTGACTTTTTCGGCGAGGAGACCTCCCTCACGGTGAGCGGACAACTGGAGGCCGAGGCGTTCGCCCTCGCCTTCAAAAACGTCTACACGTTCGGGCCCACCTTCAGGGCCGAGAACTCGCACACGTCCCGTCACGCCTCCGAGTTCTGGATGATCGAACCCGAGATGGCCTTCTGCGATCTCGCGGGCGACATGGAACTGGCCGAGGATTTCATCCGCTCCATAGTCAAGACAGTGCTCGACCGATGCGACGAGGACATCACCTTCCTGGACCAGTGGGTCGAAAAAGGCCTGCGCGCGAAGCTCGAGACCCTGACGGGATCCAGGTTCGAGATTCTCACATATACCGAGGCCGTCGAGCGCCTGCGCCAGGCGAAGCGCGAGTTCGAGTATCCGGTTTCGTGGGGAGCGGACTTGCAATCCGAGCACGAGCGCTACCTGACCGAGGAGCTACTCGGCAGGCCGGCATTCGTCATCGACTACCCTCGCGATATCAAGGCCTTCTACATGCGCGTCAACGACGACGAAAAAACCGTGGCGGCCATGGATCTGCTGGTGCCCCATGTAGGAGAGATCATCGGCGGATCTCAGCGCGAAGAACGGCTGGACGTGCTTGAAAACAACATGCAATTGTTCGAACTCGACCCAAAAGATTACTGGTGGTACCTGGATCTTCGCAGGTACGGCGGCGTGGCTCACTCCGGATTTGGACTCGGTTTCGAGCGCATGCTCATGTACGTGACGGGTATGCAGAATATCCGCGACGTCATACCCTTCGCCCGCACCCCGGGAAACGCCAAGTTTTGAGGACTCCCGGCCCCTGTAAGGTCCCTGACAATGCTGTAATTGCTTGACTTTCAATTCGATACGCAATTACCATGGCAACCCGTCGCGACGTGCGCGGCGGAAAATAAGGAGGCGCCCATGGGCGACCAACCCCCTGTGGATCTCTCTCATTTTGAGAATCTTTCGGCCCAGACACCCAAGCAGGTGCCGTATATCATCCTGCTCGGCGTGGTTCTCATTCCGGTCGTTCTGGTCGTAATCAACATTCTGGCTCCCACCGAGGCGGTCGATGACCTCAAGAAAGTCAAGGCCGAAGCAGATATGCCGGCCGTGGTAGCGCCGTCAGGCGATCAGGGCGCCGACGACATCTAAACCGTGCAACCCGCGAGCAATCGCCGGACGAAGCCATTGACCGGCGGAGCCAAGCAATGACAGACAATCCTTCCACGTTCAGTGTGCGTTTCTGGGGTGTAAGGGGTTCGATCCCGACGCCCGGCCCGGAAACGGTCGGCGTGGGAGGCAACACAAGCTGCCTCGAGGTGCGTTGCGGCGACAGGCTCGTCATCTTCGACGGGGGAACGGGGCTGAGAGCGCTGGGCTCCCTGCTGATGAAGAACCTGCCGGTCAAGGCGTCGATGTTCTTCAGCCACGTCCACTGGGATCACATTCAGGGGTTTCCATTCTTCGTGCCCGCTTTCATGCCGGGTAACCGATTTGACATTTACGGCGGCAAGAACCTCTCCTCGACGCTCGCCGAGACGCTGCACGGGCAGATGAACTTCCCCAACTTTCCCGTGACCCTCGATCAGATGGCGGCCACCATGGTGTTTCATCAGTTCGAGGACGGTCAGCACGTCGAGCTGGGGGACGACCTGAAAGTCAAGGGTCTCCTCCTCAATCACCCGGGCGGTTCCTACGGCTATCGGATGGAGTACAACGGCAAGGTGCTGGTGTACTGCACCGATACGGAGCACCGCGAAAACCCGGACGCCCACGTTCTGGAGCTCGCCCGAGACGCTGATCTGCTGATCTACGACGCCCAGTACACTCCCGAGGAATACGCCGGTCAGGACGACGGCATTCCCAAGAAAGGTTGGGGACACTCCACTTTCGTCGAAGCCGCCAGGCTGGCCGAGCTGGCCGGGGCCTCCCGCGTGATTCTGTTCCATCACGATCCCACACAGGATGATGACGCCGTGGCCGAGAAGGAACGTCGTTGCCGGGAATTGTTTCCAAAATCAGATGCCGCTCGCGAGGGCACTGTAATAGAACTGTAACCCCATGTCGTACCTGGTACTGGCACGCAAGTGTCGTCCTCAGAAATTCGATGAGGTCGTCGGGCAGGACCACGTAACCCGCACCCTGGCCAACGCCATCAAGATGGACCGGGTGGCCCACGGCTTCCTGTTCTCCGGTGTGCGGGGCGTGGGAAAAACCTCCATGGCCCGAATCCTGGCCAAGTCGCTCAACTGCTCGCAGGGTCCGACAGTCGATCCCTGCGGCGAGTGCGCCTCCTGCCGAGCGGTGACCTCAGGAACCGCCATGGATGTGATAGAAATCGACGGGGCGTCCAACAATTCCGTGGATGACATCAGGGATCTGCGCGAGACGGTTCCCTATCGTCCGGCGCTCGGCCGCTTCAAGATCTATGTCATCGACGAGGTTCACATGCTCTCGGGCAGCGCATTCAACGCGCTGCTCAAGACGCTGGAGGAGCCGCCGCCCCACGTAAAGTTCATCTTCGCGACCACGGAGCCCCACAAGATCCCCGCCACCATTCTGTCCAGATGCCAGCACTACGATTTTCGCCGTATTCCCACGGAGGCGATCGTCGAGCGGATGGAACAAATTCTGGAGGGCGAGGGGATCCGAACCCAGGACGGCGCCCTGGCCGTCATCGGGCGGGAGGCGGAGGGCTCCATGCGCGACGCCCTGTCAATCCTCGACCAGGTGCTGGCTGCGGGAGCGGAGGAGATCACGGTCCAGGCGGTGGGCGATCTGCTCGGCGTGGTTTCCCGGCAGGTGCATTTCGATCTGTCCGCGGCTTTGATCGCTGGCGATCCCAGGAGGTGCCTGGAGATCATCCGCGACGTGAACCGCCAGGGATTCGACATGTCCGTGTTCTCCAGAGATCTGCTCGAACACCTTCGCAACCTGATGACGGCGGGGATCTGCGGTGATGATCGAAGCCTGCTGGACATGCCGGACACCGAGATCGACGACCTTGTCAAGCAGGCGCGATCGGTCTCCAGAAACACGCTCCATCGTCTATTCAAGCATTTCTCCGAAGCCTTCGAGGAGATCGCAAGATCGTCTCATCCCCGCATTCTCCTGGAAGCGACCCTGGCGCGTCTCGCAGATCTGGGCGAGATCGTATCGGCGCAGGAGCTGCTTTCACGCATCGAAGATCTGGCCGCCGGGCGACCCGTGCCGCCGGGCCCTCGCGGGGGAAACAGATCCGGCGGCAAAAAGGAAATCGCGAGTCCGCCCGTTCAAAAAACAGCGCAGGTAAATGACGTCAAAACCTCGCAGGCAAACGACGCCGCTCCCATTTTCGAAGCCGACTGGAAAAACTTGCTGGTGGACTTCGGGAGGAACATGCCGGCCAAGTCGTCGATCATCGAACGGGGGGTTCCGGCGAAGGGCAGCAGCAGCGAGTTGCTCATACTGCAGTTCGACCGGAAAGACGGTTTCGCGGCCCAGCGAGCGCAGGAAACCGATTTCAGGAAGGCGCTGACCGATTTCCTCACGCAGCGTGCAGGACACCCGGTGCGAGTTGACATCCAGGTGTGCGACTTGGGGCAACTGTCGACGCTGGCAAAAGAAAGACTCGAAAAACAAGAAGCCCTTCGTCTGCGGCAGGACGAGGCGCGGGAGCATCCTGTCGTTCGGGAAGCCCAGATCGCGTTTGGCGGCACCGTCTCCAGGGTGCGCCTTAGCGACGACAACAAGAACGGCACCGAGAAAACTCCGGACATGAAACAAGGAGAATAGACATGGCCAAGGGGAGAACTTTTCGCGGCGGCATTTCAGAGATGATGAAACAGGCCCATCGCATCCAGACGAAGCTGGAGGCAGTCAAGGAAGAGTTGAAGGAAGAACAGTGGACGACCGAGGCGGCGGGCGGAAAGATCAAGGTCACGATCAACGGCGCCAAGGAGCTGATATCCGTGGAGATCGACAAGGACATCGTCGACCCGGAGGATGTCGAAACCTTGCAGGACGTGATCATCTCGGCGTTCAACGCGGCCTACACTCTCGCGGACGAGAAAATCGAAGAAGCAACCGAAGCGGTCACCGGCGGTTTCAAACTCCCCGGAATGCTGTAACTCACAATGGCAGGCGCCATCCAGGATCTGGCAGATCTCCTCGCGCGGCTCCCCGGAGTGGGGCGCCGAACGGCGACCAGACTTGTCTTCCACATGCTGAAGACAAACGGCGACTACACCGATGCGCTCGGCACAAGCATCGCGACTCTCCACCAAAAAGTACGCCGATGCTCAACCTGCGCCAATATCTCCGACAGCGACCCATGTCCTATCTGTGACGACGCAACCCGGGACGCGCACCAGATATGCGTAGTGGAGAGTGTGCCGGATCTGTGGGCCATCGAGTCGAGCGGATCCTATCGCGGTCAATTTCACGTTCTCCACGGGCTGCTCAAGCCCCTCGACGGCGTGGGACCGGACGATCTCAATGTGGATCTCCTGAGCGACCGTGTGCGCGGCAGCGCAGTAGAAGAGGTTATCGTCGCCACGCGACCATCGGTAGAAGGAGAAGCGACCGCTCTGCTTATCAAACATGCCCTGGCCGGGGCCGGAGTGCACCTCACCAGGATCGCGTCGGGCGTTCCCCACGGAAGCGAGCTCGAATACACGGACAGCCGAACCCTGGACCGCGCCCTCGACAACCGCCGGGAAATCAAGTGAACGGCTTGTTGAAGTGGACGGTTCTGTGGCTGGCTCTGTATTGTGTCGGCTGCGGTTCGGCGACCAGGCCCGCAAACGCGTACGGCAACGCTGCGGATCTCATGGCGGACATGGCGGCAAGGAGCGACAAAATATCATCGTTCCGCATAACCGGCAGAGTCGATCACTTCGGTAAAGAACACCGCATTCAGGGAAAAGTGTTTCTGTTCGCCCAGCTCCCAAGCAAGCTGCGAGTGGATCTGCTCTCCCCGTTCGGATCCACCCTGAGCGTGCTCACGGTCAATGACGGCCACTTCGCGATGTCCGACATTCGGGAGGACAGGTACCTCGAAGGGCCTGCCGAACCGTGCAACATCGCCAGGCTGGTCAGGATCCCGCTCCCCCCCGAGGACGTCGCACGGGTTCTCGTGGGTCACACACCGATCATCGATGGCGCCGCCGAGGTTATCTGGAGCGACAAGGGTTACTATCGCGTGACCATCAGCGACGGCGACAGGACCCAGCGCCTGGACGTTGGACCCGATCCAGACGTGCTGCCGTTGCTCAGATCGAGGCTCGAGGATTCCGCAGGCCAGATATACGACATGTCATTCGAGCGCTGGCGACCGGTCAAGGGGATCCCGATGCCCCACGAAATTCGCATCAAGATGCCCCGAGACGACGCCGACCTGCTGGTTCGATACGATGACGACGGGGTCGAGCTAAATGTAAAGATGCCCGCGGATGCGTGGGATCATTCTTTTCCCGACGGGGCTCACATCGAGCACGTGACCTGCGACTGAGCTATCGTACCGCATTAGTATATGCCATTGGGGACTACAGCCAGACGGAAAGGCCGATGTACAGATCGGTTCGCAGCTCGATTACCCTGTGTTTGAACGTCTCTTTTTCCGAGTCCGTCTGGATGCGGTTTTCACGCCAGCTGGCGGTGTCTTTTTCGACTATTTGACCCGCTGCAAACAGCTCGTTGAGCCAGAGATCAATGGAAATCTCGTCCCTCACAAAGAAGTGAACCCCCCCGCCCAGTCCAACGGCAAACCGTGTCTCTATCCACTTCTCTGTGTAAGAGTATTCCGCTGAACCAAACTGATTGCTGGCCGACGAATACCAATTGTAGGTATCTACGAAACCCGTGATGCCAACAACAAACATGATGAACGGGCGCACCCAGCTATCGCCGAACGCTTTCTCGAGGTAGGGCAAAACGCCGTACCGAAACAAAGAGTCAGTCAGTTTGTAGTCCTGGGTGCTGTCCAGTTCCTCTCCGTCCGGAGCGACCTTTTCTCCTCCCTGCTCCCATCTCGGACTGGAGGTCGATACCCCGAGGAGCAAGCGCACACCAACGGTTGTCCTTCTTCCGATTGATCCCGCGATGCCGATTCCCAGATCCGTACCGGGAGTGATACCAAAATCGAACGAAGGCACCTCCACGACTGTCTGCTCCCCCTGTCCCAGCAGGTATCCCGATTCGTACTGGATACGTCGCCACTTGAAACCGAACGGGCGGATTTCAATGTTCAGGCGAAGATATCTTTCCTCATCTTTCTGCCTCGTTGGTGGCCGCTCGGATTCTTTTCCGTTCTCCCACTCGAAAGAGTCCGGGTTCCCCCGGCCACTCTCGTCATAATCCGAAGGAGAACAGATCCCGTTTCCGGGGACCGCGAAGGTTGTGAGCCCGAAGATAACGACAACCGATGCGACAAGTGGATTTCTCATGGGGATTTCTCCGTTTCTGGAGTTTGGTTGCGCATGACAGGACGCACAACAAGTGGACAACATGGACGGAGCGGCCAGGATAGAGCAAATGCATATGACATGAACATATGACTCCGTTGACACCATTAACGTCGGTTGCTAGGCTTCTCGCTCTAAAAAACCCCCTGGAGGGAACTTGGAGGAATCAATGACAAACACGGTTATCGGAAGCTCGATCGTCATCGACGGTGAGATTTCCGGCGAAGAGGATCTGGTGATTCAGGGAACGGTCAAGGGCCGCATCGTGCTCAAGGAAAACGTTTTCGTAGAACAGTCCGGAGTGGTTGAAGCCGACATCGAGACAAACAACATCGAGGTCTCGGGTCAGGTGACCGGAAACATTGTGGCAACGGACAAGGTGGAGATCACGGCAGGCGGGCGAACTATCGGCGACATCAAGGCGCCGCGTATTCTCATCGCCGACGGCGCGATCTTCAAGGGCAACGTTGACATGGACTCATGAGGCTTAATGGCTCATGCCTAGACGGAGTAAAGAAAAAATGACCGACCCGATAACTGTCATCGGCACGAAAACCATGATCAACGGCAACCTCGAGGGAGATGAAGATCTCACCGTCGAGGGACACGTTGAGGGCAGCATCAATCTGTCCAAAACTCTCACCGTCGAGGTGGGAGGCGTGGTGCGAGCTAACATCAACGTGCGCAACGCGATCATCAGCGGCGTCCTGGTGGGCAACGTGGAAGCCCAGGAAGCGGTGCACATCACCGAGCAGGGCCGCGTGGTGGGAGACATCACCTCACCGAGGGTCATCCTGGTGGACGGCTCCTCGTTTCGGGGCTCCATCGACATGGGTGATTTCAACATCGAAACAACACCAGGTGAATCCCGTCGCAGCGCATCGGTAACCACGCACACAGAAGAAGAGGACGAGTCGGAGGCTCCTGCGCGAACCCCGACACGCGTACGCACGGCCCCGACTCGTCGTCCGGCAGCGCGTCCCGCGCCCTCCCGGTCGTCACGCGCGCCTGCCAAGGCGACTGCCAAGAAAACACCTACCAAGAAAAAGAAGCCCCCGGCTCCCAAGGTTCGCTCGGTGGGCAAAGCCAAGGGAAAGAAAAGGCGCTGAGACATTCGTCTCTTTTAGCTCTCGTTTTTCTCGCCTGCTGTGGGCAGGATCATGGCCAGGATGTCCCTCTCGACACTCCCCGCGACGCGCCGGTGATCATCAATGCCAACCTGGATGACGGCGGTTCAGATCCTTCTTCGCCCATCCTCCAGGACGCAATGCAATCCAAGATCCGCAAGGGCAGCTCGGTGGTGCTCGTCATCGTGGACGCCTTCAACGCAGGACACACAAGCGTCTACGGATACGGTCGCCCCACCACGCCCAATCTCGAAAAACTCGCAAAACGCGGAACGCTTTTCACAAATTGGGTGAGCAACTCATCCTGGACCCGCCCGAGCTTCGCGACCCTCATCACCGGGTTGCCCAAGAAGGACCACAAGGTGGAGCTCACCAACCAGAACCTGAGCAACAAGATCGTCACCATGGCGGAGATCTTTCGCGATGCCGGTTATTCGACCGCCGGATTCGTGGGAAACCCGCTGGTCCGCAAGTTGTGGCAGTTCGACCAGGGATTCAGGGTGTACGAGGATACCAAGGACCACAAAGCCTTCCCCCGAGCCAAGATCCTCGTGGACAAGGCTATTAGCTGGCTCCATCGAGCGACAAGGCGTGACAGGCCCTTCTTTCTGATGGTCTTTCTCACCGATCCTCATACACCGTACCGGCCGGTAACCCGACATCGGAACTACCTTGAGAAGGTCGGAATAAAAGAAAACACCGAGTATCCCCTGAAAGAGTACAAGAAGCCGTTACCCAAAACAGAGCATGACGGCATCGTGGCGGCCTACGACGGTGAGGTGGCGTACGCGGACGAGCAGGTCGGCAGGCTTATTGCGGAGCTCGAAACCCTCGGGAAGTTCGACGATACCACGGTGGTGGTGACCGCCGATCACGGGGAGATCTTCGGCGAGCACAACTGTTATCTGCACGGATATCACATGTGGGAACCGGTGCTTCGCGTCCCGTTCATCATCTCTTCCCCGTCGCTTCTTGCAAAGGGCCAGGTCAACGACCGGCCTCACACTCACATGGATCTGTTGCCTTCCCTGGCAAATCTCGCCGGCATAGCGGTCCCCGACAACAAGCCGGGGTCCTCGATCCTGGACGCGGCGGCCACCTCGGAAAAGAGCAGTAACCGACCCCTGTTCAGCCAGTACAACGCCCACGGGATCGAACGCCAGGCCGCACGAATCGGCCGATGGAAGCTCATCCACCACCACAAGGTCGACAAACGGGAGCTCAAAAAGCTCGGCGACCTGAGCCGAAAGATCCCCAGGGCAAAACCAGAGAATCTCCCGTCCATCGCCGTCGACGGGGAACGATGGGAGTTGTACGACCTGGTTACCGATCCCTCAGAGGTGAACGATCTCTACAGAACCGACTCTCACAAGCCGGTGGTGAAGGACCTCAAGGAAATTATCACACGATTTCGCATGGATGGTTCGAAGCCCATTCAACCGCCCGGGCTCTCGGAAGAAACCCTCGAGGCTCTGCAGGCGGCGGGGTACATCAGGTAGGTAGGTCGTTTATTTGGGGATCGTTTTTCGTCCCGGTTCGTAATACATTCATAGTTCGTTTTTCGAAAACGACGTTTTTCGCAATGAAAAGGGGATGCCATGAAAAGGCTCGTTATCCTGTTCGCGTTGACCGCGCTCGCAGCCCAGGTCCAATGCTGCGGAGGAACCAACGGCAAGACCGCCGCGCCCAAGAAAAAATCAGCGCCCAAGATCGCTGTGGACAAGGAGGTTCGGTTCGTTGAGGACGAGGATCTCGAGGGGTTGCGCATGGTGCTTCGGGAGGCCGGCGCCCCGAGCCAAGATACGGAAGCTGTGTCACTGGCGAAGGGCAAGGCCCTCAACGAGGCCGAGATCTCCAGGCTGCTGGACAGGGCGGATGGAATCAAACTCGAAAAGGGCGATCGAAAGGACTTCGTCGTCAGGAAAGGCTCCAAACCGCCCCCGCGAACCGGCGAGACAGTCGATATTTCATTTCCGCCGCCGATAAAGAAGCGCGTTCCCGACATGGGGAAGCGCGGCGAACTGGAGGTGTTGAGATTCGCACCGGAGGGCGAGGTCCCCATGGCGCCCCACCTGAGCCTCACGTTTTCACGCCCAATGGTGTCCGTCACCTCCCAGGAGGAAGCTTCCAAAATAATGCCGGCCAAACTGGATCCGGTCCCGGACGGCGACTGGCGCTGGCTCGGTACCAGGACCTTGCTGTTCAAACCCGACGTGCGCTTTCCCATGGCCACCGACTACACAGTGGTGGTGCCCGTGGGGACGAGTTCGTCCACCGGCGACAAGTTGAAGAAAAAGACGGAGTTCTCGTTTTCCACGCCCGCGCCTGCAATCGAGCGAAAACACCCGACTCGGGGACCCCACGACCTCACCCCGGTCATCTTTGTGGAGTTCGATCAGAAGATAAATCCCGAAGCGATGATCGAGCACACGGCGCTGGAGTTCAACGGCCGCAAGCGCTCCTTGAGGCTCGCGACAAAGGATCAGATCGCCGATGACGACACGGTCAGGAACATGGTCGAGCACGCGAAAGAGGGTTGCTGGATGGCCCTCGTGTCCGACAAACCCCTGCCGAAGGGAACCAGCTTCAAGGTGACCGTCAAGAAGGGCGCCCCCTCTGCAGAGGGCCCGAAGACCACACCGGGAAAGCAGAACTTCAATTTTTTCACTTACAAACCGCTGCGCATAGAGCGGCACCGCTGCGGGTGGCGAGACGAGTGTCCCCCCACCACAGACTGGCGCATCGAGTTCAACAATCCTCTCGATGAGAACGAGTTCGACCCGGATTCCATCACGGTGGAGCCCACCATACCCGGGATCAACATCAGGCGCTGGGGAGACACCGTCAGCATCGGGGGTCTCAAGCAGGGACGCACCAGGTACACGGTGACCATCCCGGCGTCGATGCAGGACAAGTTCGGCCAGACCCTCGGGGAAGTCGAGCACATCACCTTCGACGTGGGTCCGGCAGAGAAAACCCTTTTTGGGCCGGGCAAGGGTCTGGTCACCCTGGATCCGGCGGGCGAGCCCGCCCTGGCCGTCCACAGCATCAACCACAAGAGGCTGAAGGTGAAGATCCATCGCGTCACCCCGAAGGACTGGGTGAAGTGGATCGAGTGGAGACAGAAGTACAGGTACGAAACCACAAAACCCGGGCCCATGCCGGGCAAGCGGGTATTCAGCCGGAGCATCAAGGTCGATGGCGAAAACGACCGGTTGGCCCGGACGATGATCGATTTCAAGCGCCATCTCAAGAAGGGATACGGGCAGTTCCTCGTTCACGTGGAGCCGGCTGCGCAACCCAAGGAAAAGTGGAGACGACAGGAGGTGGTGGTCTGGGTGCAGGTGACCGACCTGGGTCTTGCCGCGTTCGTGGATTACAAGGAGATGCTCGCCTGGGTGACCGCGCTGAAGGACGGCAAGGCTATTTCGGGTGCGGTCGTGGAGCTGCTTCCCGGTAAAAAGACATCGGGCAAGAGCGACGATACGGGGCTCG
>JAUVDV010000010.1 GCA_030595125.1 Deltaproteobacteria bacterium | reverse complement strand
GCGACCTGAGGTCGCACCTTTTTTGTTTTTTTGAGTGTTCGCATACCCAAATAGACGAAGCCGGCGCGGCCTTTTTCATTAATATTTTCAACAATTTAAGATCGCGCGGGATCATGCCTGATCTTGAGGGGATCTTTCAGGGCCGGTCCCCCAGATTTTCATGATTCCCAGCGGGAAGAGCGCGTCGTCAATAATCTCCCAGGAACTTCCGTCGTAGTGAGACAAAAAGCGTTCTTTTACGACATATGATTCTTCTTCATATGTCGAGGTGTTGATGTACATGTAGATATCGTTCGGGCCGGTTCCCCCTACAATCCCAAATCCTATGTGGCTGTATCCGGGCGGGATCAGGTTCTTGGGTTCGTCCACCGTTTGCCAGCTGACCCCATTATAATGAAGGAGCTTGTCCCCGGCCGCCCAGATGTCATTGCATGCCAGCCCCCAGATCTGTCCGATATGCGAGTATGTCACTTCTGATACAGGAGTCCATGCGCTTCCATCAAAATGCCAGATCGGACCACCTTGCGTGCCTGGGTATGAAGCTGCATAGGCGTCGTTGTATGCGCACCCCCATACGCTGGTAAACTGCCCCGTATCCCACTTTCGTTCTATATTCCAATTGCTTCCATCAAATTCGGCAAGAGTGAAGTACCCAACCGCGAGCGCTTTTCCATCGTCGAAAACCCATACGTCATGAAACGAGTATGTGTCCCTTACAATTGACCAGGTGTTCCCATTGAAATGTGCCACAACTCCGTCCCGTTCGGCGACAGCGTCAAAATTGCCTTTTCGAGCTATGTAGATATCCGTTTCGCTTCTCCCCCAAATGCAATCTCCGTGGACGCCAGGAAAGCAATGCAGATGGGAAAGATCGAAGGTATCCCATTCATTACCATTTAGGCGAAATACAGCCGGCCCAACGGAGTCCACTCTTCCCACGGTAAAAACCTCGTTGTTCGGCGCCATCCACAAGGCCGAGGTAACCGCGTCCTGGGGAAGCGCGATGAACTCCCATCCATCGGGACCATCGGGAGTCCATCTCGTGCCGGTACCTGTGTCCGTCACGCCTGCATCCGGCAACGCATCTTTGTTTTGGCTGGAGCACCCGGGCAAAAATGCCAGGACAAGAGCAATGACACATGTGTGAATGATCAGGGATTTTGCAAACAGTAGCATGATGTTTTTCATGACATGCCCCTCTTTCATGCAAACCGTTTTTGTTTTGCTATTGACCAATAATACCACACTGCCTTCCCGACTTTGGGAAAAAGGATGAACCTCACAGCATGCTGGTGAGAGTACGGGGTCAAAACCCTCCACATCCACTGGTCCTTGGAGCTGGAATGCGCAAGTCGATCCTGCTTCCCAATGGCGCGCTCAGGTGGTATTGCGCGGGTGACTTTGGAGCCTGTTGTACCTTTTAGCGACGCCCGCAAGATGAGCACAGCAGAATAGGCGGCGCTATGAATGACAACGATCTGCCCCTCGAACCACGACAGTTTGCGATCATGGGTGTGCGGCCCGATCTTCTCGCGGGCCTTCGCGACCTGGGTTTTGAGACGCCCACACCGGTGCAGGAGCAGGTCATCCCTGCCTTGTTGCGCGGCCGAAGAGATATGTTTGGGCTTGCCCAAACCGGTACCGGCAAAACCGCTGCCTTTGGTGTTCCCTTGATCCAACTCGCCGACCCGGAGTCAGAGGTTGTCCAGGGGCTCGTTTTGTGCCCGACCCGCGAGCTTTGCGTTCAAGTGTGCAAAGACATTCGGGCCCTGGCCCGACACGTTCGGGGTTTGAGATGCGTGGCAGTTTATGGAGGCTCCAGCATCGGGGACCAGATCCGCTCTTTGAAATCGGGTGCCCAGATCGTGGTTGCGACACCCGGACGGTTGCTCGACCTGCTGAAGCGCAAGGCGGTCAACCTTCGCGAGCTACAAACACTAGTTCTGGATGAAGCCGAAGAGATGCTCAACATGGGCTTTCGAGAAGCGATCGACGATGTTGTGCCCCAAACCCCAGACACTAAACAGACCTTGCTCTTTTCGGCGACCATGTCCCGCGAGGTGAAAGCCATTGCCTCCAACTACATGACCGACCCTTTGTCGATCACCGTGGGAACGGCCAACGCGGCTGCTGAAAACGTATCCCACGAATACTACGTTGTTCATTCGAGCGATCGGTATTTGGCCCTAAAACGCCTGGCGGATGTGTTCCCTCAGATCTACTGCATCATTTTTTGTCGCACGCGTGTGGAAACCCAAGAGGTCGCTGACAAGCTCATTCAGGACGGCTATGACGCAGAAGCCCTTCACGGCGAGATGCCCCAATCACAACGTACTATAGTGATGGACAAGTTCCGGCGCCGCAACCTGCAGATGTTGGTGGCCACCGATGTCGCGGCTCGTGGCCTGGACGTCAACGATCTGAGCCACGTCATCAATTACAACTTGCCCGACGACAACTCCGTTTACACTCACCGCGCCGGACGTACGGGCCGGGCGGGCAAGACGGGTTGTTCCGTGACGATTGTTCATATGCGGGAACGCCACAGGATTGTCGACCTGGAGCGTCGTCTCAAAGTCAAGTTCGAGCACAAGCCCGTTCCAACCGGTCGCGAAATCTGCAAACGACAGTTGCTCAACCTTATAGACCATGTGCAACGCGTCACGGTTGATCACGACCAGATAGACCCTTTTTGGGAGTCGTTGAGTGAAAAGCTGGTTGACCTCGACCGAGAGACGTTGATCAAACGTTTTGCATCTGTCCAGCTCAATCGTTTTTTGGATTACTACAAAAACGCACCTGACCTGAATGTTCCACCGCCCGCCCATCGTAAAGACCGCCACGGCAGCAGGGACGAGAGAAACAACAAAGACCGAAAAGGTGGTTATCGCGGCAGGTCTTCGGGCTTTTCGTGTCTGCATCTGAACGTGGGCAAAGACGACGGCATAACTCCGTTGCGAATCATCGGGACGATCAACCGGGGGACAGGAAATCGAGACATCCGCATCGGCCGAATATCCGTGCAAGGGCGAAAAACGATCTTTGAAACCGACAGTCGCTTTATCAAAGAGGTGAGCGCCGTCTTTGAAGGATCAAACATCAACGGCAAACGAGTCAAGGTGCGTCCTGGTTTGAGTCCCGACCGTGACGGTGGCCCTCCCCAACGGCGCCGAAACCATGAAATGCGTCCGGCGGCGAAAGCGAATTCCAAGGGAGGCCCTTTTCGCAAAAACCAACAGAACAAAAAACGATCCTCCGGGCGGAAAGCCAAGGGAGCCAGAGCTTAAGAACGTCCGGGGTCGCAAGGGTCTGAACCTCACGGCATGCTGGTGATTCTCGGGTTGGTCTGGTCGTTGCCGGGTTTGAGGACAACCCCGAGGCCGGTTCTGCCGTCGACGAGTACATGGATGGGGCTGTCGAAGCGGAGGTGTCGCAGGTGCTCGGTTTCAAAGAAAACTTCCTGGCTGTCGAGCCATTCGTGATTGAACATCCCACCGTCCTCTCCGTAGTTGACGGTCAGGCACCCGACCCCGAACGAGGTGATGTTGTGAAAGAAATGAGATCCCTGGGAGGGATTGACCTTCATTCCCTTTAGCTCGGTCTCGACCAGGCAGTTAACGTTGGTGATCTGACCCCACGTGACCGGTATGCCGAGCCGCCAGTCGGTGCTGCCCCAGCGTCCCGGTCCGATGAGCACATACCGGTGCTCCTCATTCCTTAGCCGCTCGTTGATCACGGCCACCTCGTCTGCGATCTCCGGGGTGACCGCCCTGTTGAAACTCTTCGGAACCACGTAAACGAGATCGGTGACCGGCTCGATCCGACCGGGGCCCATGGACTGGACCGACCGACAGATAATCTGATCATCGGGGATGTCCTTGACCTCGTCCGCGCTTGTGGTCACCGACATGGGACGGATCTGGAGAAACCCGAGTTCGTGGGGGCCGCTGCCGTCCTTGTTCAGGTTCATCGCGAACTCTATCTCCACGGGCCAGGAAAAACCCGACCGACCGACCGAGAGAAGAAAGGAGATCGCCTCTCCCAATTTGACATCGTCATTCTTGAGAGTCCCGGCCAGCGTGACCAGCTTCACGCCGTGGCCCTCGTCGCCGTCGCGAAGTGTCTGATCCCTGTGGGAGTACACGGATCCGACAACGTCGAAGGTCCCCTGTTCGGCCGCCGCGTCCAGATCGAGGTTGGTCAGATCGGAATCCATGAATGCCGGCATGTCGCCGCTGTCTTCCGGTTGCTCCAGATCGAGCGCCCAGAAATCGCGCTGTGCGCTGTTCACGAAATCCCTCGTCGACATGATGTCGAAGATGGACGCCGGGTTCGTCGGCGAGAAGCGCATGCAGCGACCGCCGTCCACGACAGTGCGCCCGAGGCCCAGGACCGCGCACGCCACGCCGTCGTCGGGGGTCATGTCCCCGATGGGATAGAAATTGTGCGATCTGGCCACCCCGGCGATGTCCGGGTAGAGATAGCGCCCGTGACGGCGTCCGACGATCTCCTGGATCACCACGGCCATCTTTTCTTCTTCGAGGCGGTTGGGAGTGATCGCGAGGTACTCCCGGGCTTCGGTGAAGAAGGTGGAGGCGTAGACAAGCTTCACGGCGGTGGTCAACTGCGCGAGTCGTTCCTCGAGCAGTTCGCTGTTGTTGGGGATCATGTACGTGCGATAGATTCCGGCGAAGGGCTGATAAGAGGCGTCCTCCAGGAGACTGGAGGAACGGACGGCCAGCGGGTACTTGATCCTGGCGAGGAAGGTGCGCAGAGCCTCACGGGCCTTTTCAGGAAGCCGGGCCGACATGAATGCCTGCGCGATCTCTTGATTGTCCGCTTCGCCCAGCACGAGGTCGGTGAGCTTCTCTGACTCCATGAGTTGGTCGAAAACTCCCGTTGCCAGCACCGCCGTGGAGGGAATGTAAAGTCGAACCCCCGGCACGTGGTTTTCGATGTTGTAGTTTGTAAACAGGGAGTTGAAAAACGCGAGACCGCGACCCTTCCCGCCCAGGGATCCGCTCCCTATGCGAACGAAAGAGGAATCGGCCTCGAAGGTCTCGGAACTGAAATCGGAGACAATGCCCGCCCGGGATTTGGTCCGGTGAATCTTCAGGGACGAGATGAGGTGCTCCCTGAAGCTGGAAAGGGACGAGAACTCGGTCATCTTCCTCGTGCGGATGGCCTTCGCGAGGTCGAACTCCGTGCGCGCCATCAGCCAGGTGGAGAAGTCCTTCCTCCTGCAGTGGTGGAGCAGCGATTCTTCGGGGATGATCCTTATGGCTTCGGCCAGGCTGCGCAGATCGCTTGCGCTGGTGACGACGGTTCCGTCGGGGCGCCTGAATATAAAATCTCCAAACCCCAGGTGCGCCTTCATGAACTCACGAAGCTCGTGGAGGAAGGTAGGGGAGTTCTTGTTGATGAATGACGCGCCGATGGTCTGGGCAAACTCGGCATTGTTCCCATCGGAGGATTGGATGAGCACCGCGTTTTCCGAGTGCTCCTTGCGAACCAGCGCCGAGAAGTCGCGGCCCGCAACGGGATCGAGCTTTCCGTTTCTGGGGAACCCGGCGTCGACGATGGATCCAAGGAGGTGGTCCTGGTACTGATTGTAGTAGGAGATCGCCTCCTCGTAAGACGTGGCCAGCAGAACCTTGGGCCGCGCGTGCATTCGGAGTAGCTGCTGCATGCGGTTGGCGCCCTCGGCCATGAGGGAGCGGGTTTGCATCATGATCTCGGTGTAGAGCATCGGGAGATACGATGAATAGAACTTCACCGAATCCTCCACCAGAATAAGGCACTGAACCCCTGCGGTGCGCGCGTCGTGCCAGGCGTTGAGGCGATCCTCGATGGACTTGATGATGGCAAGGAACAGGCGCACGTCGCCGCTCCACATGAAGACACGTTCTATGCTCGAGAGATCCTCCGATTGAAGGATGGCCAGCTCCTTCTGGCTGAAGGTGAGCAGGACGATGGGGATGCCGGGCTGGATCGCGTGTGCCTGATGGCCGAACTCCTGCGGCTTCATGTCGCCCACCCTCAGCATGGAGATGACCAGATCGAACCTGTCGGACTCAAGCCGCTCCAGCGCCTCGTGGGCCGTCGAGACCTTGTCGATATGCGGCGCGTCCGGGAGGTTGAGCTCGAGATAGTCGGAGAAAAGGACCTCCGCCAGGTGTCCGTCTTCCTCGAATGTGAACGAGTCGTAGTGGCTCGCCACCAGCAGGATGTTTCGGATGCGCCGGGGCATGAGGCGTTCGAACGGGATAGCGACAGGCTCCCGTTTGCTCACCAGTTGTTTCAGCACATCTTTGGACATTTTTACTCCGTCAACTGACAGGCTCGGTTATCCGCAGGCCGGGTTTCATCACCACGCCCCTGTTCTGACGACTGTTCACCGCTATCTCCAGCGGCTCGTCGAACCTGACGTGTCGAACGAACTCGGCGCCGGAAACCGCCTCCGTGGCATCGAGCCAGTCAAGGTCCAGATGATTTCCGCCCTTGTCGGAGTCGATCGTGAAATAGGCGATGCCCAGGGAAGTCATGTTCTGAAAGAAATGCGTTCCCTGGGACGGCGCCACCTTGATATCGTGCATGTCCGTTTCAACGATGCACGCCGCGCCCGAGATCTGGCTCCACTTGACCGGTATTCCCAACCAGCGATCCGCGCTGCCCCAACGTCCTGGTCCCATGAGGAGGAAGGGTCTTTTTTCGGCGACCAGGTTCCCGTTGAACTTGGCTATTTCCAGCGCTATCTCCACTGTCTTCGAGCGGTCGAAGGTACCCGTCGGCACGTATACAATATCTTGCACTGCCTTGACGTATCCGTGTCCCAGGGCGTCCTCGCAGATGCAGATGGCGTCCTTGGGGTTGACATGCTCCAGGTCCATTCCTGATTCGGTCACGTCGATCACAACCGGCCGGATCTGAAGGAACCCCAGCCGATGGGGATCCTTGTGGGTCTTGCGGTAGTTCGCCGCGAACTCGATCTCCACCGGCCCGGAGAACGCAGCGCTGCCGATCTTCAGGAGGTGGTCGAGAGCCCCCGCGAGATCGAAGGCGTCGCTCTTGAGGATTCCCGCCATGGAGACGAGGCGCGGGCCGGGGCGTGAGATGCCGTCGTGGATGGCGAGACTTTCGGCGTCGTAGACGGAACCGACCATGCCGAGCGTGCCGTCCTTCTCGGCCTGATCCAGACCGAGCCGCACTATGAAGGGATCCTCTTGCGCTGTAGCCGGAAGATCGACTGCGTTGTCACCCATATTCAGGGCGAGAAAATCACTTTGAGCTGTTCTGAGCGTATCGCCGGGGCTGGAGAATTGATACAGCTTGCGCGGGTACTTCGGACAGAATCTCACGCACTTCCCGCCGTCCACCACTGTTTTTCCGAGGCCGAGAACCACTGATACGACACCATCCTCGGAACTCATGTCATCCATGGGGTAGTAGTTGTAGGAGCGCGCGACTCCGGCGATCATCGGGTACAGGTGATCTCCGTGGCGCCTTCCCACGATCTCCTGGATCACCACGGCCATCTTTTCTTCCTCGAGACGGTTCTGTGTTGCGTTGACGTAGCTTTTGGAAGCGGCGTAGTAGGTGGAAGAGTAGACCAGCTTCACCGCGTCGCAGAGAGCGCCGAGGCGAACCCGGAAGTCGTTGTGGTTGTTGGGGATCATATCGGTCCGGTACACGCCGGCGAAGGGCTGGTGGGAGCCGTCTTCCAGTAGGCTCGATGATCTGACCGCCAGAGGGTAGTCGATGCGGGCGAGGAAGGTGCGCAGGGCGTCGACGACTTCCTCCGGCAGATCGGCCATGAGGAATCTGGCGGCGATCTCTTCGTCAGGTGCGTCCCCGAGTGCGAAGTCGGTGAGATCGTTTTCGGCCATGAAGGTATCGAAGACATCTGTTGCGACGACGGCCGTGGGCGGAATGAATATGTCGATGTCGGAGAAGCGCTCGTCGATCTCGTATTGCTCCAGGAGGGTATGAAAGAAAGCAAGTCCGCGGCCTTTGCCCCCGAGGGAGCCGGCGCCGATGCGCACAAAGCCGCTGCTACCCTCGAAGGTTGCCTTTGAGAACTCGGCGACCACCCCCGCCCGGGATCTTGCCCGGTGGCTCTTCAGAACCGAGATCAGGTGCGTCCTTATGTCCTCCGGGTTTTTGAAATCGGTGACGACGCCGGGGCGCAGCTCCCTGGAAAGATCGAACTCGGTCCGGTTCATCAGCCAGGTGGAGAAGTCGTTGCGGCTTCCGTGATAGGCGATCGACTCGATGGGAACCGTCGCGAGGCGTTCGAGGAGCGAGCGAATATCGCGGGCGGAGCCCACCAGGGTGCCGTCCGGCATCCGGAACTGGAAGTCTGCGAAACCCATGTGAGCACGAAGGAAGCCCTGCACGTCGTGGAGGAGGGTAGGGGACCTCTTGTTGATGAAGTGCCCGCCGATCTTGCGGATCGGCTCGGCGTTTGCTTCGTCGGAGGACTGCATGAGGATTGGTCGATCCGGGGTTCGTTCGCGCACAATCTTGGCGAATTCGATGCCCGCCCTCGGGTCGATCTCGCCTCCCCTGGGAAAGGCGGCGTCCACCACAACACCGATCACGTGATCCTGGTACCGTTCGTAGAGGCTGATGCCTTCCTCGAACGTGGTGGCCAGCAGCACCTTGGGTCGGGCGCGCATCCGGAAGAGCTTCTGCATGCGGTTGAGGCCGTCTGACATGAGGGCCTGGCAATGTTCCATGAGCTCCGTGTAGAGAATGGGCAAATAAGATGAGTAAAATTTGACGTTGTCCTCGACGAGGATCAGGTTGGGCACTCCCATCGTGCTGGAGTCGTTCCAGGCGTTGATGCGGTCCTCGACGCTCTTGATGATTGCCAGAAAGAGTCGGACATCGCCGCTCCATATGAACACCCGGTCTGCGCCCTTGAGGTGTTTCGAGAAACTGGTCGCCGCGAGATCGCGCGCGTTGCTGGCCAGGAGGACCAGGGGGATCTCGTCATCGAGGGCTCTCACCGAGCGGCAGAATTCGTCGATGTTGGTGTCCCCCAGCTTCAGCATGGAGATGACGAGATCGAAGGGGGAGGAGTTCAGCATCTCGAGGGCCTGCTCGGCGGTGGAGGCGCGGCGGATGTTGGGGGCGTATCTGAGGTTGAGCTCCAGGTATTCCGAAAACAGGCTCTCGGTGAGCCTCCCGTCCTCCTGGAATGTGAAGAAGTCGTACTGGCTGGAGACGAGCAGAATGTTCCGGACGCGCCAGGACATCAGGTTCTCGAAGTCGGTCTTCTTTCGGGATCGCGGCTTCACGAGTGAATGGAGTGTTTTGTCTTCCATCGTCGAGACAGTCTAACTCACCATTGCCGACAGGGCGAGCCGAAGTGCTTGACAGAATTCGAATAAAGTCCGCAAATTCGGGGTCCAAGAGCACGATATGAGTAAAAAAACACCATTTCCACGCCTGTTGACCGTCGCGGTCGTCCTCGCCGTGATCGCGCCCGGTATCGTTTCGGGTGGAGAGCCAAATCCCCCGAGCCGGTTGAGCGCCGATTTTGTGATGACGCGCACGCTCGTGGTGCTGTCCGACACAATCACTTCCTCGGGAAAGTTGACCCTCGGCGGCCCCGGTCTCCTGCGATGGGAGATGACATCTCCGTCGCGCTCGGTGCTGGTGGTCAACAAGGGAACCGCCTGGATCCACTATCCGGATATGGGCGTCACCAAGGGCTTCGATCTTTCAAAAGATCCGGTGATGAAGGTTCTGTCCGAACACCTGCTGGTTCTGACCGCAGGGCAGTTCGACAGAATGGAGAAATTCTATGATGTTTCCGACCTGCCGAACGGGGTCAAGCGCCTGGTTCCCTTCGAGCCGGCGGTCAAGAATGTTTTCTCCGAGATCCGCGTGAAGATGGGTGCGGCAGGAGTGGTCTCGTGGGTGGAGATGGTGTCGGGGTCCGGAGATCTGACCCGGATTGCTTTCGAAAACGTCAAGCTCAACCCCACTCCTGCGCCCAATCTGTTCGAAAAACCTGCGAATGTGAGCTAAGCTCCGTTCATGAAGTCCAGAATATACACACGCACCGGAGACAACGGCACCACTTCGCTCCTCGACGGCACGAGGGTATCCAAGGCGTCCCAACGAGTCGATGCCTACGGGACCGTGGACGAGGCTAATGCCTTTATCGGCGCCGCGCGGGCATTCGCCGACGACGAGCTCCTCGACGAGGTGCTCGGGTTCATGGAGCATCGTTTCTACAACTGCTCGTCCATCGTGGCCGCGCCTCCGGGCGTCGGGCCTTCCGGTGTTTCGGTGAGTGAGGAGGATGTGCAGTTTCTGGAGCAGGCCATCGATCGCCTCGAAAAAGACACGGGCGCCATAGAGGGGTTCGTTCTTCCCGGCGGGTGCGTGGCGGCGGCCTTGTTACACGTTGCCAGGACCGTATGCCGGAGAGCTGAGAGACAGCTCTGCCTGCTTCTGGATGAGGAGGAAGTGGACGAGATCGTGATAAGGTTTCTCAACCGCGCGTCGGATCTGCTCTTCTTCGCGGCGCGGTACGCCAACGCAAAGGAACGCGGCGGAGATGTGCTGTGGGACGTGGATTATCCTGTTCCCACGCGGGGTTTTTCTGGATGAGTCATGTCGATTCAGGGATATAGAAAGCTGTCCACGATCGCTTCGATGTTACTGTAGCTCCGCTTTTCGCCGCAGACGAAGACCGTTGGGGTTCCCCCGACACCCTGCGCCAGCGCCTGTCCCTTGTCCCACTCCAGGAAGGCGTAGGTCTGCTCGTCCAGACGGTCCTCCTCGAGTTTCTCCATGTCGAGGTAGAGAATATCGTCGCAGAAAGCCAGGACCTCTTCGTTGCTGTAGTACACGGACGGGTCGTTGTCGTCGACGCCGTCGTACAAGTAGTCGTGGACGGCCCAGAAGTTTTCCATCCCCTGCTGTCCGGCGGCGACTGAGGTGGCGTGGAGTTCCCAGGCGGATTCGTAGTTGAACGGGTAGTGGTGGTAGTAGAAGCGCACGTGCGCCATGAAGTCGTCCCGGTCAGCCCAGATCTGTTTGGCCGATCCGGCGAAATGCGCGCAGTGAGGGCACCTGAAGTAGGAGATATTGACCACCTCGAGTCGGATGTCTTCTTCCCCACCGAAGTAAGGGCTGTAGGCGTTGTTGAAGAGGTCAGGCGTTCCCTCCGGGCAGTATTCTCCCGGTCCGGCATCGTCCGGTACGGATCCGTCGAATACCCACTCGTCCGGCGGCGTCCACGTTTCCTCCGGGTCTCTGCAGCCCTGTGTCATCACGAGAAGCGCCGCAGACGTCATCAGGGTGAGGGCGATATTTTTCAGCATCTATTCACCTGTCTCGATTTTCCTTGAAAACAATTATACGATATCTATCGCATTGTCACCCGGACAGGTTGAAACGGAGGCGAGTCGATCATGCTGGAAACCCTGAAATTTAGACCTCTTTTTAAATCCGTTGTGTGGGGAGGACGTCGCCTCGAGTCCAGTCTGGGCAAGGAGCTTCCCGCGAGCGAGCCCTTTGGCGAGTCGTGGGAGATAGTGGATCTCCCCACCGATCAATCGATAGTGACGGGCTCGCGGCTCGACGGAAAGACCCTGGAGCACCTGGTAGAGTGTTATCCCAACGATCTTCTTGGAGGGGTGTCGTTGCTGGAGGGACGGTTCCCCCTGTTGATGAAGTTCATCGATGCGCAACGGACTCTGTCGGTGCAGGTGCATCCGGACGAGGCGGCGTGCGCCAGGATCGGCGTTGGGGCTCGTCCAAAGACCGAGGCATGGTACGTCATCGACTGCGAGCCGGGGTCGGCGCTTTATGTGGGGCTTGTGCCGGGGGTGGATCGGGAGCGTTTCACGGAGGCCCTGAAGGGTGGAGAGGTGGAGAGTTTGCTTCACCGGATGCCGGTGAGCGCAGGAGATTTTGTGTTTCTTCCCGCGCGGACGGTTCACGCTATCGGAGAGGGAATAGTTTTGGCGGAGGTGCAGCAGGCTTCGAGCACAACGTACCGGGTCTTCGACTGGAACCGGGTGGGACTCGACGGCAATCCGCGACAGCTGCATATCGATGAAGCTCTCGAATCAATCAACTACGCACAGGTGGGGCCGCCGCGTATCGAGAGACCCGTCTCCGGCAGGGAGGGGATCGCGTGCCCTTATTTCTCCATGGAGATCATCAAGGCAGGGGAGGGAGAGGCCCTTCTCGAAGGCGACGGTCCGTTGATCCTCATGGGCGTCAGCGGCAGCGGCGAAGCTTCTGTTCAGGCCGGCAATGGTTCCGACACCCTCGGACTGGGACAGACCGTCATGGTTCCCGCCTGCATCTCCGGGCGGGTTGAAATCGCAAAACCCACCGACCTCGCCCTGCTCGCTGTCAGAATTCCACCGCGGTAGGCTGGTCATAATGTGTGTGGTACCTGCCCCGCCTTCGCCCGCGGTGTAAACACCGCGGCAACGATGCCTGTCGATCTGAATCGGGCTTCCATGTCCATCGGCAAGCCCTGCGGGCTGATTCGGGCGCGAGGCCGCACGGCCTTGCGGCGCAGCCGCATCGTTGCCGCGTCGTTTACGGCGCGGTGAGAGGTCGGTCGAGAGATCTATTGGAGGCTAGATCATATAGGCTCTATGCGGGGGCTAGGCTTCCTCGCACTCGCAGAGGGGACTCACGCCGCCGATCCCGTCGCAGGTCACTGTGTAGTCACCCCAGGTGCACTCGCAGCCCTCACCGCCGGGTCCAGACCAGGCGGAGCAGTCTCCTCCATCACCGCTGGGAGTGAAGCCGCAGCAGTTGTCCTCGAAACAGGGGTCGGAGTCCGAGGAGTCGGGAATGCACTCGTCCGTGTCGGAGTCGGTGTCGGAGTCCGTGTCCGAGTCGGAGTCGGTATCACCGTCTGTGTCCGCGTCCGTGTCGGTGTCACCGTCCGAATCAGTGTCGGTATCAGTGTCGGTATCAGTGTCGGTGCCCCCGTCAAGTAAGGGCGGGGTAGTGTCGCCGCAGCCGAGAACCAGGGATGTTGCGACCAGAACGAGGGCCAGCCGTACGAACAATTGTGTTGTTGTCATGGGATTGTCCTTTGCCAGGTAAAAGTCAGTTTTAAGTCACACTAATAATACCACCTTCCCTGCGAGCGTTAAAGTGGTTGGATGTCCACTGTGTCCATGAAGCATACCCCCTTGCCAAGGAAATGTGTTGGCTGGTAAAATGGCCTCGCTTTCAACATAGAACGATTTCGAAACGACCAAATCTGGTTGTCTCGTCTGAAGTGCGGGACAGCGAAAAGGGGGAAAAATGAAAAACCTGATTCTGACTGCGGTGTTTTGTTTCGTGGGGACCGTTGTGGTTTCGTGTATTCCGGCCGCCACGGACGCCGAGATTGGCCAGATGTGTGAAAACCTGGTCGGGTTGCGCGCGGATGGGCCTCTTCCCGTGGAGAAGGACCTGCTCGCCAGCATAGATGAAGATTTCAAGGCCCAGGAGAAGAAACTGGTCGATTGGCGCGCCAAGGATCTCAAGGGATGGGACGATGAGCTCGCGGCCAAACTCAAGGAAGCCGAAAGCGACGAAGAGAAGGCCAAGCTGAATGAGGATTACGCCAAGAAAAAAGAGATAACCTCAAAGCAGTTCGATCCCGACCTTCAGGCGCTCGGCCCCAACAAGGAAGCTGCCGTGAAAGCGGCCAGGGAGAAAATCGCCGACAAGAAGGCCGAGCGGGACGAAGAGGTCAAGAAGTGCGTCGAGGAAGCCGCAACAGAGGGCCCCAGCCAGCAAGTTGCCCAGTGCCGCATCAAGGCCGATAGCACCGACGCATACTGGAACCAGTGCAGGTAGAGCGGTAGCCTGGAAGCTGTCGGTCCTGATTAAACGGAAAGCATGGACACGATTCGTTCCAGAGCATCGATGTCGACGGAATCGAAGGCGTCGAAGTCGGCGTGATCGACGTGGAAAACACCAAGCACCTCTTCCGACGTTCCTTTGAGCGGAACCGAGATCTCGGAGTTTGATCTACCCTCGACGCGCACGTGTCCCTCAAATTCGTGCACGTTGGCGACCACAATAGTCTCGTTGCTGTTCACGGCGCTCCAGCAGACACCGAGATTGCGGGGCAGGACGACCGCAGCGGGAGCGCCGAGATAGGGGCCGACCGTGAGGTTGTTGTCGCGCAACAGGTAGAAACCGGACCAGAAGAAGTCGTCGAAGTCCCGAAATAAAAGAGCCGCAACCGTGGCCATCCGGGCAACTGGATCGTCGGTTTCTCGCCAGGCCGATTCGAGTGCCGAAATGACCTTGTTGTATTTGTCTTGTTTTAGTTGTGCGTCCATTGGGGCCTACCGGTTCCTGAAGGATCCCCGTCGACCGGCGATCTTCTTGACCTTTCCCTTGCGCTTGCCCTTTTTTCCGAACTGCTTGCCCGGCGGAGTCCATTTCAGGTCGGCGTGATCGGCCAGCCAGCCCAGGACCGAGTTCCACCAGAGGCGCGCGTTCTGGGGTTTCTGAACGAAGTGTGTTTCGTCCGGGAAGAAGATGAGCCTGGACTCCACGCCCTGACGCTGAAGGGCGGTGAAGAGCTGCAATCCCTGAGTGTATGGCACCCGGTAGTCGTGCTCGCCGTGGATCACGAGGGTGGGCGTCTTGAAGTTCTTGACGTGGTTGGCCGGGTTGAACTTCTCGTAGAGCTCCGGCGCGTCCCAGGGCGTGCCGTTGTTCTCCCACTCGGGGAACCAGAGCTCCTCGGTTGAGCCGTACATGGAGACCAGCTCGTATACTCCGTCGTGGGAGACCAGGCTCCGGAACCTGTCGGTGTGTCCCATTATCCAGTTGACCATGTATCCGCCGTAGGATGCGCCCGCAGCAGAGACATTGTCGCCGTCCACGAAAGAGTACGTTTCGGTCACGTGGTCCACGCCCTTCATTATGTCCTCGTAGGGCTTGCCTCCCCAGTCGCCGCTGATGGAATCTGTGAAATCCTGACCGTATCCCACGGAGCCGTGGAAGTTGACAGCCGCCACGACAAACCCGGGGGTCGCGAACATCTGCATATTCCACCTCGGGTGAAAACTGTCGCCGAACGCGCCCTGGGGACCGCCGTGGATGAGCATCAGCAGGGGGTACTTCTTCTTGGGGTCGAACCCGGGGGGCTTGAGCAGGAAACCGTGGATCTTGTCGCCGTTCGCGCCCTTGTACTCGATGTCCTCGAAATTCCCCATCTCGATCCGGCCCATCAGGTCGTCGTTGATGTGACTGATCTGCTTGATGCGGGAGCCGGACATTTTGACCGTGTACACTTCGGTGGGGCTGGACATGTTCTGCCCCAGATATACTATTTTTCTGCCGTCGCTGGTCACCTGGGGGCTTGAGTTCACGCCCTTGTCCACGAGTTTCTTGACCTCTCCGGAGGGGACGGAGACCTTGTACAGGGAGACGCGGCCCAGATCCGCCGCATAGAAGACGATATTCTTGCCGTTGGGGGCCCAGGAGTAGCTGTACACCGAGCGGTCGAGGGAATCCGTGAGGGGGATGCGCTTCTTCGATTTGCGGTCATAGAGCATGAGGGTCTTGCGATCGGCCTCGAAGCCGGGTCGCTCCATGGCCAGGTAGGAGATGTACTTTCCGTCGGGGGAGTAGATCGGTTCGGCCTCGCAGCCCTCGTGCTCGGCGGTGAGATTGCGCGGTTCCCCGGAGAGAACGGAGACGGCGAAGATGTCGTTGTTGGTGTTCCACGCGGGGTTTGCCGTGGTGTTGGAGGTGAATACGACCTCGTCCCCGTCGGGAGAGATGCTCAGATCCATGTGGCCGCCGAGATCGTGGGGCGGTGTCTGCATGTCGCCCGGCGTGAGATCCCTCGGTTCGCCGCCGTTGAGGGGAATCCAGATCACGTGGCCCCTGCGCTCGTCCAGCCATGTGTCCCATATCCTGTACAGCAGCTTGTCGATCACACGGGCCTTCACCTTGTCCGATTCCTTGGCCTGTGCCTTGCGATCGTTGCATTTCATGGTCTCGCACTTCGGGAAGACGGATATCACAGCGGCCACGTGCTCGCCGTTTGGGGCCACCGCGAAGTTGTCTATCCCCAGTGGAAGATCCGTTAACTGAACCGCCTCGCCGCCGTCCAGGTGGATGGCCCATATCTGGGGCTTTCCCGATCTCGCGGACAGGAACGCCAGGCGGCCGTCGGGCATCCATCGGGGAGCCCAGTCGGATTTCTCGGCGTTCGTGATCTGACGGGACTTTCCGGAACTCAGGTCAGCGATCCAGAGGTGCGTCACATTTTTGTTGGTCTTCATGTCAAAGGTCTTGACCGCGAAGGCCGCCAGATCATCGTTCGGCGCCACCGCGAGCTGGCTCACCCGGCCCACCTTGTACAGATCCTCGACCGAGAAGACTCTCTTCTTCTTTGCCGATGCCGGGCCGCTCGACAGGGTGAGGGCCAGCGCGACGGCCACGATGGTGAGTGCGCGGGAGTTGAATGCCGATTCGAACATGAAGATCCTCCTTGGGTGTCCGGGTCGCTTTGGGATTTTTGCTTTATACCGGAAGTGGGGTGGGGAGACCAGTGGAACCGGGAGGGAGCTACTTCACGCAGACGTGATCTGCGGTGTGGGCGTCCGTGCACTCTGCGGTGGTGATGCAGCCCAAGTGCTCGCAGGCGCCGTCGGTGCACAGCCAGTGGTCCTCGGCGAAGAGATCACCCGTCAAGACGCAGTCGGAAGGCGTCGTGCAGCCGACGCTGCATACGGGCGTATCCATATATTCATAGCAGACCCATGTCTGGCTGGGATACGCCGCGGTGCACTCTGCGTCGTCGTTGCATCCGTTCCAGACGCACAGGCTGTTGTCGCATGTGGAATTGTCGGCCCCGTAGATTGGAAAGAGCTGTAGCGAAGAATCAATGGCGCAGTCGTCGGCAGTGGTGCAAGGGGCGTGGCACGCCGGCGGGTCCACGTTGGTGTCGCAATCGATGCCGGCGGTGGAGGGGAAGACTGCTACGCACTCTGCGGTGTTGAGGCAGCCCTTCCATGAGCAAACGTCATCAGTGCAGTCGAAGTTGTTCGCGTCATGTGTTTCGTTGGGGTCGTCCGGCACGCAGTCTGCGGGCGTGGTGCAGCTCAATTTGCACACACCGTAAGTAACATCCGTATCAGTGTCCGAGTCGGTGTCAGTGTCAGTATCCGAGTCGGAGTCCGAATCGGTGTCACCGTCGCTGTCAGAATCGGCGTCCGTATCCGTGTCGGCGCTGCTTGTGTCATCGTCGCCGCAGCCCACAACGCCGGCGGATCCAATCAGTCCGGCGAGAAGCGCTGTCATTATTGCCTTGTACATTGAAAAACCTCCATTTTTTTAGTCCGTCGTTCCGGACCCTTTTATACAACTTGTTTGACTAATCTAACGCACTACCAAAATTAATAATAGCATAACAACTATTCTTGATGTCAGTCCTCGAAGCTTATCAACTTGGTGCTTCACGTCACGTTTTTGGATGTGGTTTTTTTTCGGTCAGCTCGAGGAACCTGTCCATCACGACTCGCGCGGCTCCGTGGAGCCCCATCGAAGCGAGCCGGCGAGAAAACCGGAGTAGCTCGGATCCATTGTTGGCGATGGACAGGAGGCGTCCGATGGCGCGCTCGTCATCCCCGGGTTTCAGAGCGGCGGCGCCCTCGTCGGCGAGTAGTTCGCCCCAGAAGAGGCCTGCGAGGGCGGTGGGGGAGAGGGGTCTGATACGCATGGCCTCCCGGTACTGGTCCGCAGACTCCGAGGGGTTTCCCGCCTCCCGCAGGGTCTCCCCGAATTTTAATCGCGCGAAGAAGGCGTCTGGCTGGCGTTCGGTGGCATGTTCCCACAAGGACAGGGAGTCCCTCCACGCGGTGTTCTCGCTCCAGGACGCCGCTGACCACGAAACAAGGATCGCGGCTGCGGACACGCCGAGCATGATGCGATACCGGATCGTTTTCATGGAGAGAATTACCCCGGTTGCCAGCGCGACCGCGAGCGCGATTCCCAGGGAGGGGAGCAACAGGTATCGATCCGCCACCAGGTAGTACAACGGGATGATGTTGAGGAAAGGCGCGATGCCGGCCAGGAACCACAACAGGGCGACCACCGGGGCCGATATCCGTCTGCCCGCACGACGGGCGATCAGGAGGGCGGCGCAGCACACGAGGATGAAGCCGGCCCCCACTGCAGCGCCGGTGGTCAGCGCGGCGCCCGTGGGCTCCGCGTACAAAGGAGAGAGGTGAAAGGGCCACAGGGCGGTCTTGAGGTAGTGGGCGAGCGTCCACCCCACCAGCGTCAACCTGCCGAGTACTCCCGGAGCGACAGGATCTCTGATCAGGTCCACTTGCGACCACAGGAACGGCACCGCCATGGACACCGCGATCACCGGAATCGCCAGGGGCGCCGCCGCTGCAAGAGCTTTGCGTAAAGGGATTTGCCTGAGGCCGATATCCGAGGCCAGGATCATCGCCGGGATCGCCACCGCCCCCGATTTCGACAACAGGGCTGCGGCCATGAACACCACCGAGAGGATCCGGAAGGCGACAGTTTTCAGACGAGTGCCCGCAGCGCTCAGGTGAAGGTGCCAGGCCCCGAGTGAGAAGAGGAGCATGAGCACGTCCTTGCGAGACGAGATCCACGCTGTCGATTCCACCCGGGAGGGCGCCAGGGCAAAGAAGAGGCAGCCGATGACGGCGGGGATCACGCCGATATGCATCCTTCGCAACAGAAAGAAAAGCATGATGAGCGCGACCAGGTGGAGGCCCAGGTTGTGCAGCCGGTATCCGGTCGCGTTTGTGGGCCACAGGGAGCCGTCGATCATGAACGAGACCAGAAAAAGGGGCTGGTACAGCTCGAAACGAACTTCCTCGAACGCCCACCCTACGTTCTCGAGGCTGAGTGTCGAAACGTGAGGGTTGTTCACCACAAACCGATCGTCGTCCCAGTTGAGGAACTCACCGTCCAGGGAGGGCAGGGTCACCGCAATCGAAGCCGCCATGATAACTGCAACGGCTACCGCGTTTGCGCGGACGGACGAACTTTTTTTGATCGATGTCGTCATCGCCTGCAACTTGATCATTTGTTGATGTTATCATGTTGATGAAACAGGTAGAAACGGATGGTCGTCGAATATTTAAAGTAAAATATTCAAAAGAGGGGGTAAGTGAATGATAATAAAACCTAAAACGCTCATGTTTGCGTTGTTGATTGTGGCCGTTTCGGCCTGTGATTCCGTTGGTCCGTTACAGAATCCGGATGGCGGAGGTGGAGATACAGACACGGATTCGGACACGGATTCGGACACGGATTCGGATACGGATTCAGATACGGATTCAGACACGGATTCGGATACGGATTCGGACACGGACACCGACACGGACACTGATGAAGCAGACTGTTCGGTTGCCGGCGGCATGTGCGTGGCCGGAGATTCCGCCTCGGACTGCCCGAACGGGATGGGCACCAACGGGGCGTCTCTCGGCTACGTTTGCGACCAGGGCGATGAGCAGTGCTGTGTTCCAATCGACTGGGAGTGCCATGTGGTGTCGGATTGTTTTTATCAACAATGGGATGTCTGGACCCAGGGGCACTGGGATTGCGTTGTCAACGATTGCGTCGAGGTGGGCGATATGTGCGATCCCGTGCCGAGCCCGCCTTGTTGCGGCGACGGTACGTGCGACGACTGGTACGGGGAGTGCGATCAGAGTTGCGGCGACGATTGCCCGTGAGGATGGCCTTTTGTCTCCGTCGTTCCGCCAGATCGGCCACGTACAGGGGATCTCCGTCCTCGGTGAAGCCGGCGGCGTGCCAGGCGGCGGCCAGGGTTCCGGGAAGCGGAATGTAGGTCTGTACCTGCGCAAGTCGCTGCCCTCGTTTTTCCAGCCAGGCTCCGGCACGATCTGCGTCGGCGCGCTCGCAACCGGGGAACGCGGCGATCATGTAGGGAACAAGGTATTGCTCCAGGCCTGATTTCTTTCCCGCCGCGACGAAAATCCGCTCGAACTCCTCTAAACTCCCGATGGGCGGCTTGCGCATCAACTTGAGCACACTCGGTGAGACGTGCTCGGGAGCCACCTTCAAATGGCCGCCCGTGTGCCTTGTCGCAACCCTTTCGATGAAGGATTTGTCCTTCAGCGCGAGATCGTGGCGGATCCCGCTGGCGAGGAGCACCCGCTTGACGCCCGGGACTTTCGTAGCGGATTCCAGCAGGTCCGTGAGCGCACGGTGATCGGTCTTGATGTTCTTGCAGATGGACGGAAAAAAGCACGACGGTCGCTTGCAGGAATCGCAGGTCTTCCGGTTGATTCGCGCGGCGCCGTACGCGTTAGCAGTGGGTCCGCCCACGTCGGAGATGGTGCCCCTGAAATCCGGCCGGCGGGAAAGTTGTTCGATCTCCGCGAGTACGGAGGCGGGGGAGCGGGAGACGACGTCGCGTCCCTGGTGAAAACCGATGGCGCAGAAGCTGCACCCGCCGGGGCAGCCCCGATGTGAGATGACAGACCAGCGCACGGTCTCCAGGGCCTTGACCGGGCCGTCGTGGAGCGGGTGGATCTCTCGGTTGAAGGGCAGGGCGAAGATTCGATCGAGATCCTCGGTAGTCTGGGCGGCGGCGGCTTCGCAGATGACCGTTCCCTCCTGGTAGACCTGGGATATCCGCGAGCGAAATCCCGGGACGCAGGCGCGTTCGAGGGAACTGGCCTGGCTCACCAGGAGTCGGGAGTCGGCGACGATATCCTCGAAATTCGGGAGAACCAGGTCGACCTGTCCGGGAGTCGGGTCGCTGTTGTTCACCAGCCTGGCTGTGCCCGGGATCCCGGCGAGATCCCCGCCCGACGCGAGGCGATGGGCGATCGTAGTTGCCTGGCTCTCTCCGGGACCGAAGACCAGGAGATCGGCCCGGGCGTCCACCAGGATCGATCGGCGCATCGCGCGCTTGTGATAATCCCAGTAGGCGAACCGTCGGGTGCTCGCCTCGATGCCTCCCATGATCACCGGGAGGCCGGGGAATGCCTCCACGACCCGGTTCGAGTACACAAGGGTGGCCATGTTCGGTCGTCCCATGCCCTTGTTTCCCGGCGCGTACGCGTCGTTCCTTCGCCTGGACAGATCGGCGGTGAAGTTGTTGAGGAGCGAGTCCACCGCACCTGCGGTTACCCCGGCGAAGAGGGCGGGCCTGCCCATGACGGTGAAATTATCCGTGGAGCGCCAGTCGGGTCGTGCGACGATCCCCACCCGGTATCCCGCGTTCTCCAGCACCCGGCCGATCACCGCGGCGCCATGGCTGGGGTGATCGAAGTAGGCGTCACCCGTGATCAGCAGAACGTCGAGTTCCGTCCAGCCTCGGGCGGTCATCTCCTCCCGGGTCATTGGTAGATGAGGATTCAAAATGCGTCTCGAAAAAACATCGCGTAAATGCTAGCCCCCTGGTTCTTCGTGTCAACGTTGGCTCCATGAAAACCGACGAGAAATTGACCCGGGCGGGCGGTATGGATCAAGCTCGATCAGGGTCATGGGCAAGATAATAGAACAATTCAAACACGCCTTTGCGATCGGGCCGGAGCCCGGACGAGCCGACGAGGTGCGCGAACTGCCGCAGATCCTCGAACGCATCGCGCGAGGTGTGGTGGACCGGGGTCTGGAGACCCCCGCCGTTATCGCGCTGGAATCGGTGATTCCCCTCAACTTCCTGGGAAGCCAGGTGATGTACGCCGTGTGGCCGATGGTAAAGATGGTCTCGGACGGAGTTGATTATCAGGAGGTGGCCGCAGCTCTCGAGGACAGGGAAACACTGCGCGGGCTGGTCATGAGGATCGAGGAGCTGGCGACCGGGCAGGAGCACTCTGATGATCGGCGCTGACGCTTCGGTGATAGTGATCACCGATTGCGGATCGACCACCACCAAGGCAATCCTGATCGAAGAAGTGGACGGCGTCTTTCGGCAGACATCCAGGGGAGAGGCTCCCACAACGGTGGAGACTCCCGTGGAGGACGTGACCCGGGGTGTAATCGCCGCGCTTCGCGATCTGTCGGCGCTCAGCGGACGGCGGATTATCGGCGACAATGGTGAGATAATCAGGCCGGCGAGCGGGAACACGGGTGTGGATCTCTACCTGTCCACATCATCCGCCGGAGGTGGTCTGCAAATGATGGTTGCCGGCGTCGTGGGGAGTATAAGCGCCCGATCGGCCGAACGAGCAGCTCTCGGGGCGGGAGCCATAGTCGCCGATGTGGTCGCGTGTGACGACGAGAGATCGGCCCAGCGCCGAATCGACAGGCTCAAGGGACTTCGCCCGGACATGGTGTTGCTCGCCGGCGGAACCGACGGGGGCGCGCAGGTCGGGGTGGTCGAGATGGCCGAGATGCTGTCGGCTGCGGATCCGAAGCCACGGTTCGGCAAGGGTTTCCGCCTGCCGGTGATCTTCGCCGGGAACCGCGAGGTGGCAGACGAGGTGCAGCGAATCGTGGGCGGGAAGTCAGATCTTTTCGTTGTGGACAACTTGCGTCCCACTGTCGACGAGGAGCGAATAGGCCCCGCGCGCGAAAAGATTCACGATCTCTTTCTGGATCACGTGATGCAGCAGGCCCCGGGGTTCGCCAGGCTGGTGGAATGGACCGATTCCCCCGTGATGCCCACCCCGTCGGCGGTCGGCTCCATGTTGCGCTCGCTGGCGGATAGCGAGGACATCGCCGTGCTTTGCGTGGATATCGGAGGCGCAACGACGGATATCTTCTCGGTGGTGGAGGGCGTCTTCAATCGAACCGTGAGTGCGAATCTCGGGGTGAGCTACTCGGCGGCTTTCGTGCTCAAGGAGAGCGGAGAGGAAAACCTCGAGCGATGGCTCCCCTTCGAGATGGATCCCGGGAGGCTCCGGGACGAGGTGATGAACAAGACCATCCGTCCGACGACGATCCCGGACAGCGAGGAGGGGTTACTGGTGGAGCAGGCCCTGGCCCGGGAGGCGTTGAGGATATCCCTCGAGCAGCACCGGGCCTTCGCCACCGGGCTCAAGGGCACCATGGACAAGAGTAGCGGCATCTCCGGATTTTCCGCCGGGTCCGGGCAGGAGAGTCTGGTCCGGATGGCCTCGCTCGGGCTGATAATCGGGTCCGGGGGAGTGCTCTCCCACGCGCCGCGACCGGCGCAGACTGCGGCCATGCTCATTGACGCGTTCGCCCCCGAGGGGATCACTCGCATTGCCAAGGACTCCATCTTCATGCTGCCGCACCTGGGGGTTCTCGCCGGGGTGAACGGCGACGCGGCGAGATCGGTCCTTGCGCGGGATTGCGTGGTCGATCTTTGCACGTGCGTGGCCCCGTCGGGAACGGGAAAGCCGGGGTCCGAGTGCCTCGAGTTTACCCTGGAGATGGACGGCTCTGTCGTAGAGAGTGGGCGGCTTGCGCTGGGAGATGTGCTCGTGGTTCCACTGGCGCAGGGAAGGGAAGCCACGTTGACCGTCGACCCGAAGCGCGGATTCGACGTGGGAGCGGGGAAGGGTAGGCGATGGAGCGGTCCGGTCAGGGGCGGGCCCTGCGGCCTGGTCTTCGATTGCCGGGGGCGACCCATTGCGTGGCCGGAGAGCCGAACGGAGCGCGTCGCCGCCATGAGGCGCTGGTTGAAGGCCTTTGGCGCAATCGATGTAACGGACGCGGAGGGTACAAAGTGATCCGCGCTTTCTCCCCATGCCTGACCGTCTCTTCTCGGATGCTTGTGCGGCGGCTTCGCCCGGTGCCCGAGGGAGCCGAGATCCTGGTGAGCGTGGGTGACGTGGTGGAAGCTACTGATCCGGTGGCCCGGGTGGAGTTGCCCGGCCCGTCGCAAATCCTGAGCGCGGCGTCTTCCCTGGGAATTCCACGGAAGAGTTTGAGCGAGGCGATGGTGGTCGTGGAAGGCGACCAGGTCGTCGCCGGCCAGGTTATCGCCCGCGCCAGCGCGCTTTTCGGGTTGTTGAAATCCACAGTCCAGGCTCCCTTCGACGGAAGGATACAGAGCGTCTCGGATGTTTCAGGCCAGGTGATGCTCAGCGCCGCACCACGGCCCATAGAGGTGTCAGCCTATCTGGATGGAGAGGTGCGAAGCGTGAAAGGCGGCGTCGGCGTCGAGGTGGAGGCCGAGGCGTCGCTCGTGCAGGGGATATTCGGTGTGGGTTCGGAGGCCATCGCAAGGCTGGTCAGGATCGGTGACGACCCGGAAGGGAAGATCGTCATCACGGAAGGACGAGCCACCTCAGAGGTGATGGAGCGGCTGAGGGAAACAGGCGCCGTCGGCCTCATCGCAGGGAGCGTGGGGGGGGCGGATCTGGTCTCGCTTGCGGGCCGTGAACTGAACCTGGCAGACACCGGTGACGAGGACATCGGCTTCACGCTGGTGGTTACGGAGGGTTTCGGGGATCTGTCCATGGCTGCCAGGACAGCAGGGGTGCTCGACGGGCTCGTCGGAGGGCGCGTATCCATAAGCGGGGCAACCCAGGTTAGGGCGGGGGTCGTTCGCCCGGAAATCGTGGGACGCGCTCACGGATCTTCTGGTGTCGAAGATCGGGAGGAAGACGGGATCGCGGAGGGGACCACCGTGCGAATCATCAGGGGGGAGGCGTTCGGGCGGATCGGACGTGTGACGCGGATTCCCGAGGAGCCGGCAAGTATCGGATCAGGCGGGCGGTCGCTGGTGTACGTGGTGCGCCTGGATGACGACCACGAGATCACCGTTCCCAGGCCGAATGTGGAGAAATGAACAGCGCTGCGGCTACTGCTTGCGGATCCAGTCTTCATGCCGCGCCCTGAATAGGGCGCGGTCAGGATGAGCTAGGGTCCAGTGAAGTCTGGGAAGCCACCGCCCAAGCCCATAGGGCTTGCGGAAGCGCATCGTTGCCGTGGCGTTTACGCCGCGGACGAGAGCGGTCTGCGATCCGGTGATTGAAGCCCGCAGGGCTTGGCCGAAAGAATCAAATGGTCGATGAAGAAAACCAGGCCATCCTGACCGCGTCCTCATAAGGGCGCGGCGCAGCGCTGCGGTTACTGCTTGCGGATGAGGATCTCCCGGATTCCACCGTCGTAGACCTGGATTCCGGAGATGGGGGTCTTGCCTCTCAGAGCGTCGTACTCACCGGCCATGAGGATGATCTCCTTGCAGGTGAAGAACTTGCCGGGCATCCAGTCGGTGGCGCCCTTCCGCTTGATCTTGAGTGCGCTCTTTTTGCACCGGGCGCCTGTCACCAGGGTGATCTTGCCCACCTTGAGTTTGACATCACGCTTGACCCGTCGCCCTGAGGGAATCACCACCTCGCGCAGCGTGAGCTCCGCGTTGCCGGCCACTGCCTCGGTGGTGAAGACGAAATCGTAGGTGCCGGGTTCGATTTTTGTTTCCACGCCCGTCGGCAAATTCTCCATCACCACGTCGGCAGAGGCAGTGGTGGTCTTGACGGTGTAGGTTCCCTTCACGGGTTCCCCGAAGATCTTGATCACGGGGAGAAACGCTCCCTGGTGACCCTCGATGACATCCCCGGATACGTCCGGTGTGACCTTCTCGAGCGAGTCGGAGGGCCTCTCCTCCGCGTCATCTTCAAGGTGAACTGGCTCCACGTCGCCCACGAGATGAGCCACGGGATCGACATTGTCATCGACCTGCGCGAGTTCCTTCTCCTTGAGTGTTTGAGGCTGCCCGCCGCCGCAATTAACGACAAAAACGAGCGCCGGAAGCAGAAGCATCGAGATTCCAAGGTTGGTTTTCATTTCATACCCCCTTTATTGGGTAGACGTTTTTCTTCACTATTCGATCTCTGGATTTGAGAACAATCTATTGAAATCGGAGAGGCTTTGCAAGCGTTGTCGGTTTGTAGATGTTAGATGGTATGTTATCGGCGTTACGGACCAGTCGGCAAAGGGGTTATAGATGATGAAACAAGAGAACATGGATATAATGGCGGTGCTGAGAGAAGCCGGAACGGCGGTGATCTCGGATGTGTTCGACAACCTTGGAATGAAGCCGATGGCACTGGCAAACGATCTCTGGCCTACCAACGGAGAGCGCCAGAGAGCTTTCGCCGGGCCGGCGTATACCGTGAACGGTGTCTGGAAGCAGGGCCCGTTGAAAGGCGATCGCGACAAGCTGCAGGCCATTGACGAGATGCCGAAAGGCTCGGTGGCCGTATGGGCGGCGAATGGAGCGCAGGGGATCTGCTGCTTCGGCGATCTGCTGGCAACTGCGATGAAGCACCGAGGCGTCGCTGGTGTGGTCGTTGACGGCGGTGTCAGGGATCTGGGTTTTCTGCGTGGGCTCGATCTTCCGATGATGATCGCATATCGAACTCCCGTACAGGCGCTCGGGAGGTGGAAGGTTACCGGATGCCAGGGGCCGGTAAAGGTTCGCGGAGCGATAGCCGAGTCTGTGGCCATTCTCCCCGGAGACATCATTGTCGCCGATGATGACGGAGTGATTGCCGTTCCATCGCTCAGGACAAGGGAGTTTGCAGATCTCGCCGCGAGCTGGGAGTCGAAGGACGGGGCCGCTCGGCACGATATCGAAAACGGCATGAAGCTTCTTGACGCCGTGGCCAAACACGGATCTCTGTGATCAGATTCAGGGTATGTAGGGGGTTCGATCCATGCAGTACTCGGTGAGGAGTGAGGCGATTTCCACGAGGTCCGTGTCGCCGAGGATGGAGGCCGAGGTCTCGATGGCGTCTATCGCCTCGTCGCACAGTTCCGCCGCAGCGACGTCTTGCGAGCCGGTGACGGCCATCTGGTAAACACGGGCAAGGGTTTGCACGTACTGGACTATGGCGTCGCCCTTGCGCAACTCGTCGCAGGGGGCGTAGACCAGGTTCTGGAGGGTGGATGATGTGGATTCAACACCCTGGACGCCGGTGATGGCGTCCGTATATTCCACGTTCAGGCCGATTGTGTACGATGCGTAGACCTGTTTCGGCTGGGTAGTCTTGATGAGCTGCTGATAGATCATGGCGTCGTTGGGGGCCAGGTGCTGGGGCTCCACTTCGGCGGGATTCTCCGAGTACTCCTCGCCGAAGAACTGATCCATGTCGAAGTAGGGCGGGAGAGTCATCTCCACGCGCACGTCCAGAGCCGTGACTTCCATGGTGGCCAGGAACCTGTCGTGGAACATTTTCTCCGCCTCGGCGGGTGAATCGATGAAGATGGACGCGCCCTTGCCCCAGTCGGTGACCGTGTCCATGAGCAGGTCGTTGTAATAGTCCCCGTCGCCTACGCCCACACCCACCAGGAAGATGGCCTCGTCCTCGGCTGCGTCCGCGTGCTGGGCGATGAGCTCCTCGTCGGTGATCCCCGCGTTGGCGCCGCCGTCACTTATGAGCACAACCCGGTTGAGCCCGCCCTCGAGGAAATTCTGCTCGGCGAGCTGGTACCCCGCCGTCAGACCTCCGTGCAGATTGGTGCCGCCTCCGGAGGTGAGGGCGGCGATGGTTGAAAGGAGCGTCGGATCGTCCGGGCCCGTAACGGCCAGAGAGTCGAGCACCACGGCCTGGCTGGTATCCCAGCTGACCATGGAGACCCGATCGCCGCTCTTGAGACTGGAGGCAATCTCATTGCACACATCGCGCAGGAGGGAGATCGGCGAACCGCCCATCGAGCCGGACGTGTCGACCACGAGAGTGATGTTTGCCGGGCGCCTGGCGGCGGGGGTCACATGACGTCCCTGCACCGCGATTTGAAGCGCGTACAGGCCGTTGGCTATATCGTAGGGGCGGAACTGCTGGGTGACCGCGATGGGCGCGGAAGAGGGAGGAGCGTAGCTGAAATCGTAGTAGTTGAGGAATTCCCAGACCCGAAGCTGGGTCGGGTCAACGATCAGGCTGTTCTCGATCAGGCTCCGGACGAGGACCGGCGATGATTGTGAGTTGGAGTCATCCGCCGAGAGATACAGTACCTTCGGCGCGGGTACGACTCCCACGGGCAAGGTGCCTACCGGGGACTTGAGCGGCCCCGAATCGACGCCACCGGCATCGGGAGAGCCGGTGTCTGTATCGGTGTCGATATCGGTGTCGCTATCGGTGTCACTGTCGGTGTCCATGTCGCCGTCACCGTCCATGTCCCCGTCGGTGTCCAGATCTCCGCCGAGATCGCCTTCGGCTCCCCAGAGGGCCTCCGGGGTCCATCCACCGTTCCACAGGAGCAGGTCCCCCTCATCGTTACAACCGGGGACCATGAGCGTGGCCATGGCCAATACCGCAAGCGCCCAAATATTAGTTATGCGTCTCATCTTCATCTCCTTTTGCCTGGTGATGTCCCTACACACAGCAAGGTCCATACCATTGTGCATGGAAAGATACGCTCGCGCAAAAGTGATGTTATTGTAAGCGTTTGGGGGTAATGGTTAAAGTTGATTGTGCTGGCTCACGTTGAGCCATGTCGGGACAGATGGAATCAGTTTGCGAGGAGGGGGACTCGAACCCCCACACCATCTGGTACTGGAACCTAAATCCAGCGCGTCTGCCAATTCCGCCATCCTCGCTCGCCAAATGTCGTTTTTTTCATGGTTCAATCAACTGGTGTAAGCTATGCCCGACTCGTGGTTGACGTCAAGGCGTCTTAGGACACACACTCGGACGAACGCCTGATTTCGAGTGGGGGAGGGAAGTTAAAGAGATTATGTTCAGACGATTACCCTGTTGCGGAATGTTCGTGGTTGCCCTGCTTTCGGTCAGCGCCTTTGCCGGCGCGTCGAGGCTCGAAGAGGGAAAGAATCACGATTTATCTAAGGCGCAGGTGATGGACCGGACCATCCTCGCCGTGATGGAGTCCTATTACGACCCCGATCGCATCGACACCAGGAAGATGTTCAAGTCGGCGCTGGACGCCATCCAACTCAGCGTCGCGGAGATCAAGGTCGATTTCTCGAAAGACGGCGAGACGGCGATCATCGAGATCTCGGGCAAGAGCATAAAGGTGGCCATGAAAGGGGTCGGGAGCCCGTGGGGGCTGTCTCGCGCGATGCGCAAGGTTTTTCGTTTCATGGTGGACAATCTGCCCGTGGAGGATCGCGATTACCTGACGCTGGAGTACGTGGCGGTAAACGGTCTGCTCTCTGTGCTCGACCCACACTCCAGCGTGATGATGCCCGACCTCTGGGAAGAGCTGCGCATGAGCACACAGGGAGAGTTCGAGGGAGTGGGAATCAGGATCACCACCGATCGACGCCCGCCGTGCAACGGAGATCTGACCGTAGTGGAGGTGTTCAAGAATACTCCGGCCATGCGCGCCGGCATGCGAAAAGGCGATAAGATCATAAAGATTGATGGGGACTCAACGGTCAACATCACCACCTCCGAGGCGGCCGAACGGCTGCGCGGCGCCCCGAACACCAAGGTTCGTGTGCATGTCAGGCGCGTCGACGGAAGCATCGACAAGCTGCTGGTCAGCAGAGGAAAAATCGCAATCGAGAGTGTGGGCTCGAAGATGCTCGATGGGAACGTGGGCTACATCACCCTCGAAACGTTCCAGCGCAACAGCGCCACGGAGATTCAGGAAAATCTTCGCTCGTTGAGAGACAAAAAAATGAAGGGGCTCATCCTCGATCTCAGGGGAAACCCGGGGGGGCTTCTGGACTCTGCTATCAAGGTGGCGGATCTTTTTGTGAGCAGCGGAACGATCGTTACAACGGCGGGTCGTCACGACGATGTTCGCGAGGTGGAGAACGCCGTCGCAGAGGGAACCGAGCCGCCTTATCCCCTGGTAATCCTGATCGATTCTTTTTCGGCTTCGGCTGCGGAGGTATTGGCCGGGGCGCTGCGTAATCACGGTCGCGCTCTGCTGATAGGCGAGACATCATTTGGAAAGGGTTCGGTGCAGGCGGTTCTTCCGCTTCCGGGGGGCGGCGCGCTTCGGCTCACCATAGCCCAGTATCTCACCCCGGGGGATATCTCCATTCAGGCGGTGGGTGTCGCGCCGGATATAAGGTTCTGGCCCGCGATAGTGGACAGGGAGGAAATGCACCTGGACGTTGGTGGGCCCGGGTTTTCCGAGGCGGATCTGGACTCGCATCTCGTTCGTCCCAACGCCAGGGTACGCGGTGACAGGCCCGGCGCCATTGAGGTGATGACTTTCATGCCGGCGTCGCGCCGGAAGGCCGATTCCAAGATGTGGGAACGGTGTTACCCGGAGGGCCCCGATCGGGAATCGTTCATGAGTGGACACAAGATTGAGTTTGCCCGCCGCCTGATCGCGAACGCAAAAGGCGTGACGACCTCGGAATTGATCCTCGAAGCCGGAGAGATAGTCGGGAAGGAAACTCGTGGCGAGGAAGTCGCGCTGTTGAAGGCGCTAAAGAAAATGGGGGTCGACTGGACGTCGGCGCGCAACGGTGGTGCGGACAGTGATCCAAAAACGGTGGAGGATCCATCCATAACGGCGAAAGCGCAGATCCTGGGCAAGATAAAGCCGGGCGGAAAGTTCAGAATAAAGGTGGCGGTGAACAACGGAACCGACGACACCATTAACAGGCTTCGGGCCGTCACAAAGAGCGATAACCCCCTCCTGTCGGGCCTGGAGCTGGTCTTCGGTAAGGTAAAGAGCAAACGTTCGAAGGGCTGGGCCGTGGTGGTGGATCTGCCCCGGATTCTGGCCCGTCGTTCCGATCCGGTGGAGATCAAGTTCTTTTCGGAATCCGGGCGTGTTCCAAAGCCCATCTCCATCGACGTGGCGATGCCGGTCAAATCCAATCCGGTCCTGTCGTATCGATGGCATCTCGAAGACCTGGGCAACGGCAACGGCTTCGTGGAGCCCGGTGAGGAGCTCCTCATGAGCGTCGTGGTCGAGAATATAGGAGACGTTGCGACGTTCGACGTGGACGCAAACCTCTCCGCAAAACCCGGGATCAATGTGAAGCATGGCCATTTCGGGGTCGGAAAGCTCGCGCCGGGGAAATCGGCGCGCGGTGTATTCAGGATTCAGCTCTCGGATCGGTATCCCCTCGACGAGGCTCAGCTGCACCTGGCGCTCGAGGAATGGATTCCCTCCAAGTTTCCGAGAACCAGGGGGTTGATCGACCACAAGATCGTATTGCCGGTTTCTCCGATGCGTCCGGGGCCGTCCGGGGCTTCGGGTTCGGTTACGATCGTCGGCGATGGGCCGGTGCCGTTATATTCCGCGCCGCTGTCAACCGGCAGGGTAGCCGGTCGGGCCAAGGCGGGCGCGACTTTCAAGGTGGACGGTCGACACAAGGACTTCTTTCGACTGGTGCTCGAGGAGGATCGGCATGCCTGGATCGCCGAGTCGTCCACCCGCCCCGGGGGGAATGGGCGATCTACGTACGAGCTGTCGGAAACAAGCCCTCCGCGAATTTTCCTGGACGGCGGGTTCATCAGGAAGACCGGCGAGAAAACTGTCAGGATCTCGGGTTACGCAAAGCACCCCGAAGGGTTGAGAGATCTAATAGTGTTGGTCGGAGGAAAGAAGGTGGCTTACCTGCCGAACAAGCGTGGAGCAGACAACGATCGCATTGCCTTTTCCGTCGATGTTCCGCTCGAAGACGGCGCCAACCAGGTGTTGATTGTCGCGCGACACGACAAAGAACTCGTCGAGACCGAGTTCGTTTTCGTTCGTAAGGAAGTTCGTTGAACGAAAAAATCTTCCCGGTACACGTTTTACGGTGCTACAATTGAGCAATGAAATCTCGACCAGAAGGTGTGGATCTTCAGGAGTTTTTGGATATTCTCTCCGAACTGCGTGGTGTTCTGGACATGAAGATAGTCAGGGGAGAGAACGAAGCCTGGATAGGTCTACGGGTGGGAAGGCAGCGACCTCCTCACGTCTTGCTGCACCAGGTAAATCGCGCCGCCGTCGGGTTTGGCCTGGACACCAACTCCGTTCATTTCGGAATACTCGCGGACTGACGTTAAAGCGGTCGCCATCATCTTCCCCTTCCCCTGTCGGGGGAAGGCCGGGATGGGGGTCTTTGTTGGTGCTGGTTGCGGTCGTCACCATAGCGGTACCGTCGGCGGCAATCGGCGAGCTGGCGCGGATAGTTCTTCCATCTGGGGATCAACCTGACGGCCTGGCGACCCTGGGCGCCGGCGATGTCCTGGAGGCGGTGATCCAGGTGCGGCTACCCCTGACGCCACCTCCGGGCGTGCAGCAGCCCCGGGCATGGGATGGTTGGTCGGCCAAGCTGGTTCGGCGTGCGCACGCCGCTCTGCGGGGAGCGTCGAGATCCCTCGAGTACCCCGCCAGGTTGCTGAGGATACGCCCCCTCGTGGACGGTCGTTACCGCCTGTCGGCGCTCACCTTGTCCTGGATGCCCGGGGGATTGTACGACCTGATCATTCGGGGGCCGGGCATCGAGGATACGGCTCGAAGATCGGTTGTGGTCCGCGATCGTGGGACAGTGCCCATCGGTTTCGACCTGGTGATCCCCGGGGAGGGTCCGGGGGTTTTCGTGGAGACGTCCGGTGTGAGAACGAAGCCCCGGTACGTGACCTGGGCAGCGGTTCCGACGAAGGGCAGGGTCACAGCGAGGCTTCTGAGGTTTGCTGTCGGGTACGTGGAAGACGGGAACGAACCCGAGCAGAAAATCACCTACTTCGATGCGCCCGAAAACGGCAAAAAAATAGAACTGGGGATGAGCCCGAACTCCGAGCGGGTGGACCCGGTGGAATGGTATACCCTCACGCTCGCGGCCCCCGAGACGACCGATCTCGTGAGCGTGGCGTGGGATCTGGGCGGGGGGAATTGGGGGGATGGGTTCAGGGTTCGTCATCGATGGATTTTCGACGACATTGTGAATGTGAAGGCCACGGCTTTTGATTCCGCCGGCAGGCCCCATGAGGGGCAATTGCAAAGGCCCATCAAGAACCCGGAGGATCGATCCGGATGCGCGTGCTCGCAGGCAATCGGAGCGCGGTTCCCTGCATCGACGTCGACGGGCGCAGGATCAGTGGTGGGTCGCCTGCTCGGGGTGCTCCTGTGAGAACCCCGAGTCCTTGCTGGTAGAGTGGTGAGGGGGGTTATCGCAGCGACAGACTCCAGTTTTCCAAGGAGCCGGTAACCGTGCCGGAGGTGGTGAATCCGAGGGTCCAGTCGCCGTTGCCGTCCTCGCCCACAAAAGCGGACAGAGCCTGCTCCGGCTGGTAGAGACCTTCTCTTGTTCCAGTCGATCCATCGATGGCTACGGTGGCGAGATCGGCGAATATCACGGATTCGTAGTACTGGTTCGCGCCGCCGTCGGAGTCGGCCAGCGTGATGGTCGTGCCGTCCGGCGAGTTGAGAGTAACGGTCAGAATGTCGGTGGGTGTGAAGTCGGCTGCGAAGAAGACCTCGACTTCGGTGATGCTCGTGGTGGCGCCGGAGACCGTGACGACCGACGTGCCGGGGACCGTCTCCCCGAAGGTTCCGTTGCCCAGGTAGCGCTGCCGGGTGACGCCGGTGTCGGCATAGAACTCTTCGATGTTGGACAGGGCGCCCGTGTCACACACGACATCGAAGGTCACGGCGCTCAACTGCTGAAAATTCTCGTCTCGCTGGCCGCGAAGGTGATGGACCGTCCCTGCAGGGGTCGGGTAGAGCAAATCAGCGCGGCCGGTGTCGTTTGCGTCGTACCAGCCCCAGCCGCCCCAGCCGTCGGGCATGCCGGATTCGAACATCTCATCCATATACATGTCCGTGCCGATCCAGCTATTCGTTTGCGCGTAGCCGTCGAAGTCGCTGGGGGCTGCTTCGTAGTACTCCATATCGACATCCTGCCCGCAGCCATAGGAGTAGAGCTCGACAAAAAAGTGACGATTCTGGGGTACGACCGCAGCCGCCACGGGGGTGAAATCGTGGGTTTCGATGCCGGCGTCCGCGCCCGTGGGACAGTCGAGGGACAGAGCGGTAGCGCTCGGGGCGATTGTGATGGTGCACACATCGAAGGGAGAGCAGGAGTTGGAATCGCCTTGGGTAAAGGTGATGGTGTCTCCGACGATCTCGTAGTTGCCCAGGGCCTCGTTGCAGCTGGCGCCGTCGTCATCCCATGCGAAGACGTGGTTCCAGTTGGTGTTGTAGCTCTCTCCGAGCCTCAGGATTCGTCCGGCACCATCGATCCAGGCTCCGAATTCGCTTTCGCTTTCGCCGGCATCAGGCCCGGCATCGGGGTCGGTATCGGTGTCGGTGTCCGTGTCGGTGTCAGTGTCGGTGTCAGTGTCGGTGTCCGTGTCGGTGTCCGTGTCGGTGTCCGTGTCGGTATCGGTGTCGGTGTCCGTGTCGGTATCGGTGTCGGTGTCCGTACCCCCGTCAATACTGCCGCCTCCTCCATCGTCGCATGCGACAATCGACAAACAGGACAAGAGCATGATCAGGCCAATAATAATTTTAACTTTATTCATCATCTTCCCTTCCATTGTTGCCACCGCACAGTTTGCGATGGACAGAAGTTTCCTGTATGGAAACTTTGAATGAAGACGGAATAACAACACCGACCAGTAATTGCAATTCAATTCACCTGACCTGATTTTTCTTGTCCAACACCCCGTGAGGGGAATAAATTGCCGTCCTTGCGGTGTTTGGGATATTGTGAATCCAGAGTTGGATTCGAAAGGGTGAGCATACATGACAAGATCTCTGCTACCGGTCCTGATTAGCTCGGTCGTTCTTTTTTCTGCCGTGGGGTGCACAAAGAAGTTCATACCCAACACTGAAATAGAAGACACGGACGAGAACCGGGAGATCGTCGCGTTCTGCGAGCGGTACAGGCACGCCGTAGAAGACATGAACGTGGGTCTGTTGATGTCTCTCGCGGCGCCGCGATATTTTGACAACAACGGCACGCCCACCGGCGATGACGATTTCGATCGCAACGGGCTCGAGGAGATCCTTGCCGCCAAGTTCAAATCCGTGAAGGCCATGCGGTACGAGATTCGCTACCGAGGCATCTTCGAGTCCCACGGCGCGATATTCGTGGAGTACACGTTCAACATGAGTTTTCAGTACGATGTCGAGGAAAAATCCAAGTGGGCCAACCGGACCTCCGACAACAGGCTCGAACTCGAACGGGTAGACGACGGTTTTCTCATCGTTTCAGGAATGTAGTACCCACTTCTTCCCCCCCCTTATTACATTTCAGGTGTGATTTTTCACGCAGGCTGATGGCTGCGGTCATTAATTTATTTCGAGGACTGGGATAACTGCGTGTTGTGCTTGACACCGCCGGAGCTGTCGAACCACTGTATTGCAGGTTTTGAAATGGAGGTTGCGTGGGATCGTGAAAACGATATTCATTAACTACGCCGACGGTGACGATTTCCTCCGGGTATTCCTGAACGACTTTCCCGGGGGCGGGTTGTTCGTCCCGACAACCGAGACATTTGATATCGACGAGGAGATCGCTCTGGAACTCTCCTTTCCCAGCATCAAGGATGGCTGGCTAATCTGCGGGAACGTAAAATGGCGTCGTTCTCCAACCAAATGGCGCTCAGCTCTTCCGGCGGGAATCGGAGTGAGCTTCGGTTCGGGAGAGCGCAGCAGGGTGGAGTTTCTTCTGGATTTCTGCAAGGGGGTTCTCGGCAGTCTGCGAAAACCCGGACGGCGCGTCCCGGTCGATTTCAGAGCCAACGTCCTGTCAAACGGGAAGTGCCTCGACGGTCGTACGAAGGATCTCAGCAGCGGAGGTGTTTTCATCCTCACAGATGCTACCCTGGAGAAGAACACAGCGGTGGAGTTGGACCTGTTCATCGATGATGAAACCGGCGGACCCGAGCGATTCAACGGGCACGTGGTGTGGAGCAGGGCGCAAGGACGAGATCCCGGCATCGGTGTCAAGTTCGATTTCGGATCTGCGGTCAGACGGCGGAGAATCGCCAGGTTGGTAGGGGAGGTAGAGGACAGTCTCGTGCCACCCCCGCCTCCATCCATTCGAAAACCAGTCAGAGTCTAGCGCCAACAGGGATAGGCTTGTAGTATCCCAAGTCTACCATTTCAATCCATAAATTGTTGATGACGTTGATCCATAATGTTAGGTTGTTGAAATAACCATCCTCAAGTTTATTGCCTTGGTAAAGGCAAAATGGGATCGGCAGGAGCATGGGCGAGAACAGCAAGACTCAACTTGGAAAAATCCTTCTGAAGCGGAAACTGGTCAGCCCACAACAGCTGGACTCTATCCTCGACGAACAAAAGGGCGAGGACGAGCCGCACGAGCGGCTGGCCTCCAGGGTTCTGAAAAAGGGGTTAACCGACGAGGTGCGTTTGCTCAAGGCGTTGAGCGAGCAGGCGGGTATTCCGGCCGTCAACCTCGACGAGGTGGATATCGATCTTGCGTGCCTGGACATCATCCCCATAGAGATCGCAACGCAGCACATAATTCTCCCACTTTCCGTATCGGAGGACAGCATCAATCTCGCCATGGCCAACCCGGACGATCAACGGGTCATCGACGAGGTGGAATTTGTTTCGGGCAAGCGCGTGTTCCCTCACGTTGCGCTCCACGCGCACATATTGAAGTGCGTGGAAAAATGCTACGAGGCCAGGGCGACGGGCGAGGAAAAATACTGTGGAAAGCGTTTTGTCTCGCGTGCGGAAGAACCCCTCGATTCCGTCGGGCCGACACCACAGCATATTTCCAATGCGACGATTCTTCCCGACGACAAGGAGCAGCCTGCGCAGGACGATCTTTCCCTGGAGATAGACATCGATCTTTCGGATGAGGCGCTGTCCATCCCCATGGCTCGCGAGCCCACCTTGACAGAGGCGCGCCCGGATGCCGCCAAGAAGATCCTGGTTGTCGATGATGAGGACGACATCCGGTTGCTCATATCGAGGGTTCTGACCGAAAAGGGCTACAAGGTGGTCACCGCCGGGCGGGGGCTGGAAGCCATCAAAATGGTCCAGACCGAGAACCCGGACATGATTATCCTCGACGCCATGTTGCCGGAGGTCCACGGTTTCGATATCTGCAAGAAGATCAAGGGCAGCAAGAAATACGGTCACATCCCGGTAATAATGATCTCCGCCATCTATCGTGGCTGGCGATATGCGCAGGACCTGAAGGACTCGTACGGTGTGGACGACTTCATGGAGAAGCCCTTCAAGCTCGGTGAGTTCGTCGAGAAGGTGGAGATGCACCTGAACGCCATCAGTTCCGACAAGGATGAAAAGCCGCCCGAGAACCTCTCTGAGCAGGCCGAAGAGATACTTGCCGCCAGTGTGACGGCGTACCGCGAGGGAAAGGTCGACATGGCAATTGAGCTCCTGCGAAAAGGGCTCAAGATCGATCCGCTGGCGTTCAAGCTGCACTACAACCTTGCGTTGATTCTGGGCAAGAAAGCGCTCAACTACCAGGCCATCAGAGAGCTGGAGAGCGCGCTGGATCTGGAGCCGAGCTATTTCCCCGCGCTCAAGAACCTCGCCATGCTGTATCAGAAGACCGGTTTCAAGTTCAAATCAATCGAGACATGGGAGCGAGCGCTTCATTATTGTCCCGACGAAAAGACCCGTGATGGTATCAAGCAGCATCTGATGAACCTGCTGTAGAGGTTGCATGAAATTCGTTTGTGAACATTGCAACTCCAAGTACAACATTGCGGACAGCAAAGTCAGAAACAAGGTGTTGAAAATCCGTTGCAAGAAGTGCAACGAGATCATCATTATTCGCGGTCCTACTCCCAAGAAAAAGGCGGCGCCGGACAGCGCCCCCAAAAAGAAAGACGCCGGATCTCCGCTGGAGGACAGATTCGCCGCCTCGTTCAAGGCAGACGATGGTCAAAAGGCTTCAGGAACACCGGGGTTGCTCAGCGCGGTCAAGAAGTCGGCGCAGCGCATCGAGCAGGGCGATGTAGATATTCCAGTGTGGTTCATCGCCATCGACAACAACCCGGCCGGTCCGATCACAGCTCGGGAAATTCACAAACACAGCCAGGACAAGAAGGTCTCGGACGCATCCCTCGTCTGGAAAGAGGGGATGCCCGACTGGATCAGTCTGCGACATTGCAAGGAGCTGGTGGGGCTCCTTGCCAAGCTCGATATTGAGGCTTCCCTGGGCGGGGACGGGGCGCCGGCGCCGGCCAAAAAAGAGGTTGAGAAACCGCGCCTCGGCCTGTTCATACCGGAGGAGAAGAAGGAAAAAGTTGAGGAATCTCCTCTCAAGGGCGGAAGCGTGGGGGTTCTGGCCGATCGCCTCGATGCGCCGGTCCCGGTGGAAAAGGACAAGGGTTTTGACGATTTCCTCTCCGGAGACGAGTCGTTGTTCCCGGGCGATTCCCGCCCCCTGAGTGACGATTTCGGCGCAGGGATGTCCAGCGGCATCGCCTCCCTCCAGTCCATCTCTCCCATCAGCCCGGCCGGGCCGGATCGGTGGGTCAAGTTCGCCGCAGTTGGTTTCTTCGCGGTGGCCGTGATGGTGCTCGCCGTTATCATTCTCTTCGGCAAGGGAACGGTCGAGATGGAGACCGTGGTAGAGATCAAGGAGCGGGTCATCGAGAAGGTCGTGTACAAGGATCGACCCGACGAGGAAACGGGCATCAGGATTCAGGACAGGCCTCCGCAGACAGACAAAGGCGTCGACAGCTCGGGATCGGAAGGGTCTCGGAAGGGAAGCGGGTCGAGCAAGTACAAAGGTTCTGGCAAGTCGGCTCCCAGGGGAGAGTCAGCCGAGGATCGCAAGAAGCGACTGCTCGCGCAGATGAGCGGCGGGTCGCCGGTGGGCAGCCACGACCTGGTTGGGGGAACCTCGGGAAAAGATTCGTCGAGTGGGTCGTCTTCGGGCAGCGCCGCCCTGACCTCACGGCAACTCAGTGGCGTGGTAAACAAAAACAAGGGGCGCCTGCAGATCTGTTACGAGAAATCTCTCAAGCAGGGTGAGGCTCCCGACGACCGTGACGTCAAGGTCATGCTCCGGGCGACCGTGGGTGGCTCCGGGATGGTCAAGAACGTCAACATCGGGGGAGCCGGCGCCAAGCTACCCGGCCTCAAGAGCTGCATGGAGCGCGCCGTCAAGAAGTGGGTCTTCCCGTCGAGTTCGGGCGAGTCCAAGATCGATTTCCCGTTCCTGTTTACCCCAAAATGAAATAGAACGCTCGCATGATGACCCCGTCGGATCTCCACGATATCGGGCGCGAGGCCCTGATTCTCGTGATCGCTCTGTCGTTGCCTTTCCTTGGCGCAGCGCTGTTGTCCGGCGTCATCGCCGGCCTGTTCCAGTCGTTCACCAAGATGACGGAGCCAACAATCAACCACGTTGCGCGGATTACCGCAGTCTTGCTGGTCGCACTCGCCGTGGCGCCGTTCGTGGCGGGAGAGGTCTCCGGGTTTGCCGATCGGGTGTGGTCGCTCATCTCGGTGGTGGTCAGGTAAACGCCATGTCCGATCCGGCCATCGCCCTCGCGTTCACCGGAGTCCTGCTCTTTATTCGCGTGTCGGTCGCTCTGAGGTTGACCCCGTTCCCTGGAGGTCGGCCCTTGCCGCTGTTGCCCGTCGTCGGCCTGTCCCTGTCGCTCGTTCTGATTCTTCTTCCGGGGCTGGGGCCCATGGAGGCGACGCCGGGGGTTTCAATGCTCATCGGGCTTGTCTTCAAGGAAGTGCTTGTCGGCGCCTCTTTCGGCCTGATGGCAAGGATCGTCTTTTCCGTCTTCGAGTCCGCAGGAGCGCTGATCGGTCTGGCCGCACACACAATCCCCTCTGCGGGGCGGGAAGATGGCGGCGCGAGCCCGCAGGTCGGGTTGTACACATTCCTCGGCATCGGAGCCTTCCTGCTAATGGACGGCCACCACGCGATGTTGAGCGCGCTCGCCGGATCGGTAAGGTGGATCCCGCTCGACGCGGCCTTCGACGGTAACCTGATCACCCCGGGGTTGATCGATGGTGCGATCGCGGTTTTCGCCGGGGCCTTCACCTGGGGGGTCATGATAGCGACTCCCGTATTCATGGCGGGACTCGCGGCGGACGTTTTCGGAGGGCTCGTGATGCGGATGGCGCCGGGAATGGGGCAGGGCGCCGGGGCCGGAACCCTGAGGGTCGTAGCTACCCAGATCGTCATGATCGCAACCCTCGGCGCAGCGGTCGCCGCCGGGATATCGTTCCTGCAACGGAGCATAGGATAACCAAAGATGCTATGATCGTTTTTTCAGTTGGAGGGGACATACGATGAACAGAATAATTTTCTTTTTATTGCTGGCCGCATTCGTGTGCGCCACCGGGTGCTCGGACGATACCGATTGGGAATACAGCGGTGATTTCGAGATACTCGAACAATCGGATGTTGCAACCCTCGCTGGATACACATCGATCTCTGGAAACCTGTATATCAAGTGTCCGACATGCACCGACCTGGGCGAGTTGAACTGCCTCACCTCGGTGGGTGAGAACTTGGAGATCGTAGACAATGACGCCCTTAACTATCTGCACGGGCTGAACGCCCTCACCTCAGTGAGCGGGCACTTGATCATTTATGACAACGCCCTCGCCAACCTGGACGGGCTGAGCGCTCTCACCTCAGTGGGCGAATACTTGGGCATCTACCACAACGACGCCCTCACTAATCTGGACGGGTTGAGCGCCCTCACCTCGGTTGGCGTACACTTGATCATCTATTACAACGCAGCCCTCACCAATCTGGACGGGTTGAGCGGCATCACCTCGGTGGGCGGGGGTTTGACTATTTGGGAAAACGATGTCCTCACCAACCTGGACGGACTGAGCGGAATTCACGGATCGGTGGAAAGTCTAGCCATCAATAGCAACATCGCCCTCACCAACCTGGACGGGCTGAGCGGAATTAATGGCTCGGTGGGTGGGAGATTGTCAGTCTCCGGGAACGACATCCTCACCAAACTGGACGGACTGAGCGGGATCACATCAGTGGGCGAGTACTTGTATATCCTTGAAAACATCGCCCTGGCCAACCTGGACGGCCTGAGCGCCCTCACCTCGGTGGGCGGATATTTGGCAATCTACGGAAGCGACGTTCTTCCCGACTGCGAGGTGTGCGATCTTCTGGACCAGCTCACCAGCGCACCCGCTGACATTGACATAGGTGTCTCCGACAACCTCGACGATTCTTGCACACCTGTTCCGACGAACTGTCCCTAGGGCACTCCCCCCTCCCCAAGGTGCTTCCAAGGTGCCAGAACAAATGGGGTCAAAACCCTCCACTTGACATATAGCATTCCGCAGACAGCGTTGACTCATACAGGCCTCCAAAGGTGCCAGTCATCTTTTTTTTATAGTAATTTCGCTGCTTTGAGGCATCCGGAGTGCTCCGGAACGATCAACCCCATCCCGGCCTTCCCCTGCGAGGGGAAGGGGAAGATGATGGCGGCCTCTTTAAAGGGAATAGTCCTTGAACTCGGACAGAAGCTCCGCGTCGTGTCGGAAGAGGTATTTGGCGGCGGATCGGACTTCGTACATCATTTTTTCGAGGAGCGTGGAGCACCGTAATTTTCACCCAAAGACCCTGGCGGACTGTGGACAGAGTGGACGGAGTAGACGGAGTGGACTGTGGACAGTTGGCTCTGCTTCGGTGGCCCTACGCAGAGTTCAGCGTCCACCTCGTCCACAACGTCCATATTGTCCATCTTGATAGCAACCGGACATTCCTTTTCTTTCCCACTTTTGAAATGTATAAGACAACACGAGTTGACTTGTTCGTCGTGTGCGACGTACAAAACCGCAACTTTTTTCGCTCGGCAACATCCCGGGCTCTATTGCAGGCAGGATTGATCCACGGCATGTGCCGCGCACAAATAAACATCCTCTTTATGATCGCCGCTCTTACCGGAAGCGCTCCTGCGTTCGCGCAGAGTCTCACCGGCGATCTCACCGCGCCTGCAATCCTGGGCGCCTCGGAACTGGATATACCCGATGAGGAAGAGAAGGATGCGCCGGCCGTAGATCTCGTTGGAGGCAAGGCGTTCAAGGGGTTCAAGGTCGCAAAGGTCGAGGTGACCGGCAACCGTCGGGTGGGCGCCGACGATATTCGCGCCAATATCGGCACCCGGGTGGGGATGTCCTTCGAACCTGCGAGGGCCGCGCGAGACATTCGCTCCCTGTACACGCTGGGTTTTTTCAGCGACGTGAAAGTGTCGTTGACCGAGACCGAAGACGGCGCCGGGGTCATTCTGGACTTTCAGGTTGTCGAGAAGGGCGCGGTAAACGAGATCAAGCTGGAGGGAAACGACGAGCTGGATGAAGAAGATATCATGGAGGTGGTCGACATCGAGCTCAACACCCCTCTCGATATCCCCACCATCCACAAAAACATCCAGAAGATTCGCGACCTGTACCTGGAGGAGGGATACTTCCTCGCGCAGGTCAGCTACCGCCTGGAAGAGGCGGAAGGCGAAAACTCGTACAATGTAGTTTTTGTCATGGAGGAGCACTCACAGGTGGAGGTCAGAAAGATCTCCTTCGTGGGCAACCGCGCGCTCACCGACGCCGAGATCTCCCGTTACATGTCCACTCGCACGGCGGGGCCGTTTTCCATACTCACGGATTCGGGCAAGTTCAAGCGCGACCTGTTCGACCGCGACGTCACCATGGTCCAGGCGCTGTACTGGGACAACGGGTACATCGACGTGCAGGTGGGCAGCCCCCGGGTGGAGCTGTCCGCCGACCGGAGGTATATTTTCGTTTCCATCCCCGTAGAGGAGGGGCCCAAGTACAAGGTCGGCCGCATCAAGGTGGTGGAGCACGATCCCGAAGGCAACGAAGTGGATCTGCTCGGCGGTCGGCGCAAGGTCCGCTCCATGGTTCGCACGCGCAGGGACGAGTGGTTCTCCCGCACCAAGGTGATGGAGGACGTCAACCGGATCTCCCGTCACTATCAGGACAAGGGTTTTGCCCACGCCAACGTGGAGCTCAAGACCATTACCAACAAGGAAGCCCGGATCGTCGATCTGGTGCTGGAGATCAGTCGCGGCCCCGTGGTCCATTTCGAGCGCATTGAGATCAGGGGGAACAGCAAGACCCGCGATCGTGTCATCCGGCGCCAGGTAATCATCTTCGAGGGAGAAAAGTTCAGCCAGACCGGGCTCGACATTTCCAAGGCGAGGGTCACCCAGCTGGGATTCTTCGAGTCGGTCGATGTGACCCACAGCCCAGGGAGCTCCAGGGACAAGGTGATAGTCACTGTTCAGGTCGCCGAGCGGCATACGGGCCAGTTCCAGGTGGGCATGGGCTTCAGCACGGTGGAGAACTTCATCGCTCAGGCCCAGGTGACTGAACAGAACTTCATGGGTCAGGGTCAGACGGTTTCGTTGCAGACCCAGATGTCGAGCATGCGGCAGATGTTCATGTTCAACTTCTGGGAGCCGTATTTCCTGGACAGCAACTGGACGTTTGCGTTCAGGCTCTTCAACACGGTCATGGCGATGGTGGACTACAGCAAGGAGTCCTCCGGAGGGGAGATCACCCTCGGGCACTCAGTAGTGCTTCGGGATCTCAAGCTCTACCTGTCCTACAATCTGCAATACGACAAGGTCAACACGGGCGCCGATACCGGTCTGCTGATCGCCGGCCAGGGGCTGAGTTCGGGGTTCAACGAGCTTCCCCTGGCGTACCTGTTCAAGGAGGGGATAAGCTCCAGCGTCAAGCTCACTCTGGCCTACGACAAGAGAAACAACCGCCTGTTCCCCACCAAGGGGTCGTACAACATGGGCTCGGTTGAGTGGGCCTCCAAGTACCTGGGATCCCAGTTCGAGTTTACGCGCTACACGCTGACGAGTCGCTGGTACCTCCCCCTGTTCTGGAAGTTCGTCTTCAGGGTAAACGGCACCTGGGGGCTGATTCACTCCAACACCGAGGAGGGGCTCCCGATCACCCAGCGGTACCGTTCCGGCGGCATCATGGACGTGCGTGGTTTCTACCCGTGGTCTCTGGGACCGCGACTGTCCATCCCGAGCTCCTTCGATCCAAACGCCGAGCCGATCGCCACGGGCATCAACATCGGCGGAAACATGCGGTTGACCTTCAACACCGAGATAGAGTTTCCCATCGTGGAGATCGTCGGTATCAAGGGGGTGATCTTCTTCGACGCCGGCAACGCGTTCAACCTCGAGGATTCCTGGTGCCAGGCGGGCGGCGGCAGGGGGATCAACAAGTTTACCGATCCGTGCAATTCCAATCCGTTCTATCTGCGGACGTCAGTGGGGTTCGGGTTCAGGTGGTTCTCGCCCATGGGACCGCTCCGATTCGAGTGGGGCTGGCCCACAACAACCTACCCGGGTGAGGAAAACCACATGTTCGAATTTACATTTGGTAACTTTTTCTGATGTGGAATAGAGTCTCGCGCTGGCTGGTTGACGAGGAATATGTCAATAAAATTGGCATTTGACAGTCAAAACGTTCAGTAGACATTAATAAAAGAGTGAAAAGAGGAGTTGGGAGAACAATACAATGATGAACAAACACAAAGTTCTGTGGTCGCTGCTCGCAATCTTTCTGGCCACATCATTCATCGCCAAGTCGGCGGCGGCCGGTGACGTAAAGATCGCCTTCGTGGACCTGCGACGCGCCCTCATGGAGACCAACGAGGGCAAGAAGGCGCTCAAGAAGCTGACAAAGCAGAAGACCAAGATGCAAAAGGGAATCGAGAAGAAGGAAAAACAAATTCTCGACATGAAAACCCAGATCGAAAAGCAGCAGAACATCCTCAACAAGGAGGCGCTGCAAAAGAAGGTAGAGAAGTACTACCAGTCGGTGACCGAGCTGCAGCAGACCTACATGCAGTTCCAGAAAGAGCTCAGCGCCAAGGAGGCCAAGGCCACCCAGTCTATTTTCGTGAAGATGCAGAAGATCCTCAAGGACATGGGACAATCCGGGGGATACAGCATGATTTACGACAGCTCGAGCGGGGCCGTCGTGTGGGCGCCCAAACACCTGGATCTGACCGACAAGCTCATCAAGCTGTATAACGCCAAGAACAAGTAATCCTGCCCGTCCTCTTTTTCTTCAGAACTTGACATAAATCATTTGAACGTAATGGGAATCGAGGGTATTGCAGTACTCGAAATGGGCGCCTGGCAGGTGACTGCCACAGGTCGGTGGGTTGGTCGCTGGGGCGCCATAGTCAAAGAGAACAGGAGAGGCGCATGAGCACAGAAAGCATCTATCAGAAGGTCGTAGAGCAAAACCAGAACGAACCAGAGTTTCACCAGGCGGTATTGGAAGTGTTCGAATCGCTTTCCCCCGTTCTGGACAAGCATCCGGAGTATCGGAGCGCCAAGATCCTCGAGCGCGTGGCGGAGCCGGAGCGGGTCATCCTCTTCCGCGTTCCGTGGGTTGACGACAAGGGCGAGATCCAGGTCAACAAGGGTTACAGAATCGAGATGAACAGCGCGATCGGCCCCTACAAGGGCGGCCTGCGTTTCCATCCCACGGTCAATCTGTCCATCCTCAAGTTCCTGGCCTTCGAGCAAGTATTCAAGAACGCTCTCACCACGCTCCCCATGGGCGGCGGCAAGGGCGGATCCAACTTCGATCCCAAGGGCAAGTCCGACAACGAGGTCATGGCCTTCACCCAGTCCTTCATGACCGAGCTGTGCAAGCACATCGGCGCCAACACGGACATCCCCGCCGGTGACATCGGCGTGGGCGGCCGCGAGATCGGTTTCATGTTCGGCCAGTACAAGCGCATTCGCAACGAGTTCGTCGGCGTGCTCACCGGCAAGGGCGCCGGCTGGGGCGGCAGCCTCATTCGTCCCCAGGCAACAGGCTACGGCCAGGTGTACTTCGCCGAGGAGATGCTCAAGGCCAACGGCAAATCCCTCAAGGACAAGGTCTGCCTGGTCTCCGGCTCCGGCAACGTGGCTCAGTACGCTACCGAGAAGGCCCTCGATCTGGGCGCCAAGGTTATCACCGTCTCTGACTCGGGGGGCTTCATCCTCGACGAGGAGGGCATCGATCGCGAGAAACTGGCCTTCATCCAGGAGATCAAGAACGTCAGGCGTGGCCGCATCAAGGAATACGCCGACAAGTACCCCAAGGCCATCTACACGGCTGTCGATTCGTCCCTGGACCACAATCCTCTGTGGGACGTCAAGGCCGACGTGGCACTGCCGAGCGCTACTCAAAACGAGATCAACAAGCAGGACGCGCAGAACCTGGTCAAGAACGGCGTATTCGTCGTGTCCGAGGGCGCCAATATGCCCACCGTACCAGAAGGCGTGAATGTCTTCCTCGACGCCAAGGTTCTCTACGGTCCCGGCAAGGCTGCCAACGCGGGCGGAGTGGCCGTTTCCGGTCTCGAGATGTCCCAGAACAGTCTGCGTCTCTCCTGGACCCGTGAGGAGGTCGACGGCAGGCTCCTGAACATCATGAAGGCCATTCACAAGCAGGCCTTCGATGCCGCCGAGGCCTACGGCACCCCCGGCAACTATGTCAATGGCGCCAACATCGCCGGCTTCCTCAAGGTCGCCAACGCCATGCTCGACATGGGTTGCGTTTAAGGTACCTCGCCAACCGCTCTTTGCCGGGCTCAGCAGCGGCCCCTGTCCACGATCACTGCGTTGCTCCTCCTCGACGTGGCGTTGCCACGCCGTCGTCATCGCTCCTTGTCCTCGCAGACAGTTGCTCGCTGCAACCCGTCAAATTTTGGTTGGCGAGGCACCGGCCTACATTCTTCATCAGCCCCCCCCCAAATCAGTTTTTCTTCTTTCATTATTACGCTGTATAATGCCGACGTAATTTGATGCCCCCTCAAAAAAGGGAAACCCATTGATAGAAAAAAGCGTTCTCGAACTGGCCGATATCCTCGGCGGCAAGCTACTCGGTGAATCGGATCTCCTGGTGCGGGGGCTTCGTCCTCTGGATCAGGCGGATCCGGATTGCCTCTCTCCGCTTCTCCGCAAGAGATATCTCAACAACATGAACGCCATCCCCGGCGTAGTGCTGACCGATGAATCCCTGGCTCCCCTCGCGCTCGAAAGGGGCGTAACCTCGGTGCTGGTACACGGGGATCCGATGCTGGCGCTGGCCCAGGTCATTGACGTCTTTTTTCCTTCGAGCAAGCCGCAGGGCTTTGTCCACCCGTCCGCTATCGTCGATGACGGCGCGTCCGTTCACTCGTCGGCCTGGATCGGTCCGGGTGCGGTGATCGAGGCTGGAGTGAAGGTCGGGGAAGGGAGCTGGATCGGTCCCAATGCGGTCCTGATGGAAGGAACAATGATCGGGAAATACGTTCGCATCGGACCCGGGGCAGTCATCGGGTACGAGGGGTTCGGCTTCGTTCCGAGCGTGGATGGCCCGGTCAAGATCCGGCAAGTGGGCCGTGTGGAGCTGCGCGATTTCGTGGAGATCGGAGCGGGGGCGTGCGTGGATCGAGGAACGCTCGGGCACACCGTGATCGGTCGGGAAACGAAAATCGATAACCTGGTGCAGGTGGGACACAACGTGCAAATCGGCGAGCGGACCCTCATCGCAGCACAAACGGGGTTGGCCGGGTCGACACTGGTGGGTGATGACGTTATGCTCGGAGGTCAGGTAGGCGTGGCCGACCATGTTTCGATAGGTGACGGAGTCAGGGTTGCAGGGCAAGGTGGGGTAACGGGAGATGTGGCGCGAGGATCAAGCGTTGCCGGAATGCCGGCGATCCCGCACGACAAGTGGCGCAGGCTAATGGCAAGGTTCCTGGCCGAGGCAAGAGTCGAAGACGGAAGCAAGACGGAGGATCAATGACAAAGCGAACTCAATCGCTGGATATTGGGAGCATTCTCAGAATACTTCCACACAAGCCCCCGGCCGTCCTCGTCGATGCAGTCATCGATCTCAATCCCGGCAAGAAGATCATGGCCATCAAAAACATTACGGCCAACGAGCCCTGCATGAACGGTCATTTCCCCGATCTCCCCGTTTTTCCGGCGGCCATGTTGATCGAATCCATGATCCAGGCCTGCTCCATTTTGGCTTACGCCACAGATAAATTCGACTCGGGCAAACAGGTTGTATCCCTGGTCGGAGTCAACAAGACCAAGTTCAAGCGAGCCATAATACCGGGCGACGTTGTAGAGATAGAGGGGACGCTCACCCAGAAGCGCAGCAACGTGTGGCGCTTCAACGTGCGGTGTTTCGTCGATGACTTCATGGTGGCGGAGAGCGGGCTGGTGCTTTCGGTCAACAGCCGGGATGACATCATCTAGGAACAAATGTCGGAACCATTAAACGATATCGCGGCGGCGCGTAGGCGAAAGGGATCTTTTATCGATCCCGGCGCGGATATACACCCCGGCGCTGTCCTGGGACGCGATTGCACCGTGGGGCCTTTTGCGGTGATAGGGGAGGGGGTGCGTCTTGGAGACAGGTGCATCGTCCACACTCATGCGGTAATGGAGGGATCCACGGTCATGGGGAACGACAACGAGGTCTTTCCCTTTGCCTGCATCGGTGGTGCTCCCCAGGATCTGCGTCACAACGGAGAGGACACCAGGTTACAGATCGGTGACGGCAATATTTTCAGAGAGCATGTAACCGTCAGCCGCGGTACGGCCCACGGCGGAGGAGTGACCGAGATAGGGAACTCCAACATGTTGATGGCCTACTGCCACGTGGCGCACGACTGCACGCTGGGGGACAACATCGTCATGGCGAACCACGCCACCCTGGCCGGGCATGTCGAGGTTCAGGACCACGCGGTCTTTGGTGGGATGGTGGCGGTCGGGGCCTTCCTGCGAATCGGGGAATCGGCCATGCTGGCTGCTGGAGCCATGGTGGAGAGAGATGCCCCGTCTTTTTGTATCGTGGCAGGAGATCGCGCAAGGTTGCGCGCGGTCAATCGCGTAGGTCTCGAACGGCGGGGTTTTTCAAAGGAGTCCCGCCGGCAGATCAAGCGAATATTCATTGCGCTCAAGCAAACCAGTCTGGGTATTGAATCCATCGTTTCCGAGTTTCGCGACGAGTCCTCGCTGACGCCGGAGGCCGGGCGAATGCTGGTTTTTCTCGAAAAAGCAGAGCGAGGCGTTATTCGATAATCGTCGGCGCGCATGTGGATACGCCCGCCCCGACAATAGAAAAGGCCGTCGCTTCCGACGGGATCCAGACCTCCAGGGAATCGTTATGCAGGCGCCAGACGGTGGTGGTTTCCTCGGCGGGGGCGTGGAACAGGTAGAAATCGCCGCCCCAGTAAGCGAAGGCGAAGGCCGCAGCGACGCTCGGAAACTCGGTGATGTAATAGGCGTTGCTCTCCTCGCCGGTCTGCTTGTTGATCTGTGCCACCTTGGGCGTGGGCGCCCAGGCGAAGAAAGCCCAGAGCTCTCCGTTCTGGTTGCCTGTCAGTTCGGGGGACTCCGAGATGGGCGCGATGGGGGAGAGCTCCCAGATGTTGGTGTCAATAGAGGCGAGCTGTGATCCGCTGGATACGAAATTGGATTTGCCCACGTAGAGGGTTTCTTCCGTTGTGTCCGGTCCGTCTGTCGCAAAGCCCATCCCGAAGGTGTCGAAATCGTACTGGCCGCATTCAAACGGAACGAGGGTTTCGCAGTGGGCGTCGTGGATGCTGACCTGGTTGATTCCCAGGCAGTTGTACGAGGCCCAGTAGAGAACATAGGCCTTGTCGTTTCGCCCCACCGCCATGGAGAACGGCGATCCGCCGCTATCGCACTCCATGGTGCCCACGTAATCGAAGGTCTTGGCCGGAGGATCGAAACGGAACAGTTTGTATTGGGTATCCACGACGTAGACCAGCTTGGCCTCTTCGCTGCACTCGTCCCCGTCCCCGTCCGAATCCGTATCCGTGTCGGTATCCGTATCCGCGTCTGTATCCGCGTCGGTATCCGTATCCGTATCACCCCCGTCCGGCCGGGAGTCATTGTCCGTACACGACGGCCAGGCAAGAAGAACAAAAAGAAGTGCTGTAAGTGTTAGTCGCATGATTCGATTTTCCTACTCCACTATAGCACCTGAATCTCGTTCAGTCAGACGTAACCGAACACGCATGATATCGGCGCGTCGTTCGGCGACAACAATGAAAGGCGTCTTGATGTCCGCTTCGATGAGTTCGAGTTCCTGTATCATCTCCATGACAAAGGCCGGTGAAATATGTCCAGGCCTGAGATACACAATTCCGGTGAACGGTTCGCCCGCTCGAGTGGCCAGGGCTCCAAAGTCGCTGTCGTGAGTGATAACGACCATGTTTTGACTGTGGGCGTGTCGGAGCACATCCACATCGTCCCTCCCGGCCAACCCTTCCCCGGCTACTGTCGATACGTTCCTCCCCTTTTCAACAAGGGACTTCACCACTTGAATGTTGATGTTTTCATCTACAAGTAGTGGATAATCGAAAAGCTTCATATGGCGAGATTTGAATCCCAGACGATTTCATTTTTCATGGATTTTGCCGCATAGGCAATGGCGGCGGCCAGCCCTTCGGAGGTAAGTTGCGAATAATCCCTCAAGATGTCGCTCTTGGTAGCGCCGCTCGCCATGAGTTCCAGTATGAACTCAACACTGATGCGCGTTCCCTTTATGCAAGGTTTGCCGCCGAACTTTCCGGGTTTTGATTCGATCCATTGGTTCATGTCGAGTCCTCCACGATGAAACCAGCGCACGTTGAGTATTATAAGGCAAATCGCTAAAAAACAAATCACCGAATCCAAAGATGATATGATCGTCCCGATAGATGGAGGTGGGTCGGGATGATCGATATCAAATATTTTTTACTGATCTTGGCCGTGGTCATCGCCGGCTGCTCGAACGACACGCAGGGCATCGACAGCGGTATCGACAGCGGGACCACCGATACCGACACGGACACGGACGTGGACACTGACGCGGATTCGGATACCGACACGGATACCGATACCGATACAGTCACGGAAACGGAGTCAGAACCAGAATGCGGTTCCTGGTCATGGTCCAGTTACGACGATTTCGGACAGTGCGATGCATCGACTGAGGTGCACCCGGGCGATGCGGGTCTCGCTATGATCCCCGGACTGTGGTGGTATTTACCGTCGCCTTTCTGCGATGCTTCTCCCGAGATAATTTGCGAAAGCGGCGGCAGCTGGAACTCGTACTATTTCAAAATCGTGGGGCCGGACGGTCACACCGTTCTGGATACGGCGGTGCAGGATACCATGGGGGGCGACGCAGGCCTGCCCGAAGTGGATTACACCTCCCAGAGCATTGTCGGAGTGTATGGGGAAGGAGGGTATTTTTGCGGCAATCCGATTGACGTATCAGAGGCGGATCTCTACTACTGGCCCGACGGCGGAGCCCATGTGGAGTATCGACCGATTGTCACGGGGGCTTACATGGAATGGGTCGAGGGGTTTGGTGTGCTTTTCAGCGATCTCATGGTGGTGGACACCATCGGCGTTCCGACGGTCTGCCTCCGAAGCATAACAGTCGACTACTACTAAAATCCTGACCGCGTCCTCATAAGGGCGCGGTACGGGGGTTGCTAATTCGTGCTCTTCGTTTCGGTGGCGGGCCGTGATATAGTGTCGGCGTTCACAAGGAGGAATGCCATGAAACGTCTTGTAATAATTACACTATCTATGATTATCTGGGGCTGCGGATCTGCGGATTCAACGGAGGCCACGGACGGCGATAGCGATAAGAAAAAGGGTGAGTACTTCCTGTCCCCCATTGGCAAAATCGTGCCATCGGACGCCGGGGTTGAAAAGAAGACGGATGAGAAGACAGGAGACCCGCGTCAGGCGCTGCTCGAAAAGGAATGGGGTCTCTACCAGGACAAGGTTCTCACGCACTCCGCCGCGGATCTCCCCGACAAAGAAAAGGAGATGCTGAGGCACCTGCTCGCGGCGGCGGAGCTGATAGAAGATCTCCACATGCTTCAACTCCACCCGAAGAACCTCGAGTGGGAAAAACAGATAATTGCCAGTGGAACCGAAGTGGAGAAAAAAATCTTCACGCGGTTTCAGAACCCCTGGTGCGCGGACAACGAGTCCCCCGAGTGCTGTGCTCTGGCGAAGAAACCCGAAAAGCAAATCGGCCATATGCACTGGCCGGATGACATGTCGGACCAGGAGTACAAGGCGCTTTCCAATCAGATAAACGGCAAGGAACTGATCAGCCCGTTCACGGTGGTTCGCCGCAGCAAGGACAAAAAGCTGGAGGCCGTTCCGTACTCGCAGACCGACGCGCTGGGGCCCAAAATGAAAGAGCTCGCAATAGAGCTTCGGGCGGCGGCCGCGGGCGCCACGCACAAGTCGCTGAAGAAGTTCCTTCTCTCCGCGGCAGATGCACTGGAGGCTGACGACCCGTATCCCTACGACGATTCCGACTACGACTGGATCGCCATCGAGGGCGACTGGGAAGTGACAGTGGGGCCCTACGAGACCTACAAGAACCCCCACCAGCTCAAGGCTCTCTTCGAGATTTACATCGGTCGTGTGGACAGGAAGATCACGGATGAACTGGTAAAGTTCAAGGCCAACCTGCAGGCCATGGAAAACGCTCTGGGCGAGCTGGTCGGCCCCGAAATCTACAAGAGCCGAAAGCTCGACCCCCGGATCTCCATCCGGGCTGTGGACATCTGGATGGCGAGCGGAGACGGCCGAAGAGATCGCGGCGCCACGGTGGCGTTCCATCTCCCCAACAGGGGCAAGTCGGTGGACGAGGGCCTGTACAAGAAAGTGATGATGGTGAATCACTCCATGGCCTTCGAGGGAGTTTCAAAGACTCGCGCCGATCTCGTTCTGGATGAATCTCAAATCAAGTACGTGAACGCGAAAGCGGATATCACGAACGTGACCTTCCACGAGTTCGCTCACGGGTTCGGCGCCTATCACGAGATGAAGGTGAAGAACCCCAAGGGCAAGGAGACCACGGTCAAGGAGGCGCTCAAGGAGTACGACACGCTGCTCGAAGAGGAGAAGGCCGATACGTTCGGGTTGTGGTTGCTCTCGTTCCAGAAAAAAAACGGCTGGGTGGACGAGAAGCAGGAGATGGTTCGCTACACATCGGCCCTCATGCACATTCTGGGTCTTCTCCAGTATCCGCTGAGCGGCGTCTACCCTCGGATGGTGGCGATCCAGCTGGGCTGGTACCTGGACGCAGGTGCCGTCACCTGGAATGAAAAGACCGGCAGGTTCACAATGCATTACGAGAAGATGCCCGCTGCGGTGGAGTCGCTTGCCAAAAAAGTGGCGACCATCCAGCTCACGGGCGACTACGATCAGGCGAAAGAACTGGTCGGGAAGTACATCCTCGCGAAGGGTGAAAAGGAATACGAACTCAAGGGAGTTCTCGCGCAGGCTCGCAAGGTGATGATGGACAAGTTCGAGAAGTCGGGCATCAAGAGCCCGTCTTTGCGCTACGAAGTTACAGGGCTTTAGGATGCTTAATTCCTCAGCCTACCGGCAATATCGCCGATCCCGCGGAAATAAATCCCGCGGCCAGAAATAAAGAACACAAAAGGCCCGAGGCCTACGAAAAGACGATTCAGAAACAGCCCGCAGAGCTTTCAGTGCTTCAGGGCGAAGCCCTTTCCGACACGAAGTGGCGCATTTCTGGCCGCGGGATTTATTTCCGCGGTGCATGGCTATGGCAGAAATGTTTGGTAACACTTTTTAAAAATTACTACTTTCAGAGGTATATAATGGGGTTGCTAACTTGAAATCACTAACTTGAACGGGAGGGTTTCATGAAAATTGAATTTGGAACATTGATTGCACTGTTGTGCGCGGTGGTTGGGTTTGCCGGGTGTGGAAACGTACAGGAACCCAACAACGTTTCGGACGCGTCCACGGATTCCGATACAGACGGTGACAGCGATACGGACAGCGACACGGACAGCGATACGGACAGCGACACGGACAGCGATACGGACAGCGACACGGACAGCGACACGGACAGCGACACGGACAGCGATACGGACAGCGACACGGACATCAGCGGCGAATGCATCGACAACGGCGATTGCACCCTGGTGACAGGGGGCACCTGCGAGTTGGTTCCGGACGAGCCGGGTGGATGGTGGACCTGCATCTATCCGCCGGATACGCCGACAACCTCTCCGAGTCCCAACCCGGGGAGCGATGATTGCACCACGTCGGCGGATTGCCCCGGGGTGGATTGCGATTGCTACCTGGTGCAGGAGTACTACGTGGGATTCTTACACCCGCACAACGAATGCATTTGTGATGAATGCGACGATGACTCGGATTGTCCCTCGCCCGCCGAGCAGCAATGCATACCGGTCGGAGCGTGGGGGTTTCAGAAGGACATATGTGTTTACGTGGGCTGCAAGGTCAACTCGGATTGCACGTATTCAACAGGGGGAGTTTGCATGCCCTATTTCGATTCGATCTGCAGCTCTCTCGATCCTCCTCCGCTTATCAGCAAGGGATGTCATTACGATGGAGATCCGTGCGTCGAGCCGGGTGACTGTCCCACCACCTGGGACATGTGCGCTCCGAGCGCGGGAGAAACCGGATTTACATGTCAGTCATGGGCCTGCCCAGGTTAATTAATAAAAAGTGCACACTTTTACGTTCAAGGGACACTTATTGACTGAAGATGTAAAAGAACGATGTGCTTTGATCAAAACGAGTGTATACTATTGGTGTAGAGTTTCGTGCAGCTGGAACCTGCAGGAGTCGTAAACCTCTTTGGCTTGGCCGGTAAGGAGAATGCGAATGTTACCAAAAACAATCGGTAAATTGCTATTCCTCAGTGCGATAATGCTGGTCATGGGACTGGGCGTAGTCGCCTGTGACGACGAGGGAGGCGGCGGAAACGGTCTGGACGACGGGTTGGGGACGGACGGAGAAGTCACCTGTCCTCCGTATCCGGAGGCAGCCTATCAGTGGAACATGGCCCAGGTTGCGCCGCCGAACACTTTTGTAGGTTACGACGAGGATCTCAATCTGGAGGCCCTCTGGTGCCAGAAGGCGGTCAAGTCCGTGGTCTTTGTTCTCGGGGCCCCCGGATGAGCGCCTTGTGACGTCCGCTTCGGTGAAGTGGCGAGTCAAATGGACGCGATTGAAGCAGCAAACGGAAGAGTGGTTGGTACTTACTACGGCGAGACCGGATTGCTTCCCATCGAGGAGATCAACACGATGATAGACTCCTTCGGATGGGACGGCGGCTATCGCATTGTCGACAACCCAAACCTGGAACTCTGGAACGCAAACGGTCTCTGGCCCGCAGCACCCGGTGTCTTCGTTCTCAGCACAGAGGATATGACGGTTGTGGCCTGCGAGGCCTCCGGGGTTCAACTGGATCTGGTCGCTATAGTTGAAGGCCTGAATATCTGATCTTCTGTTTTTCGCCCCCTGATATACAATCCCCCACATGAAAAACGAATACAGGACTTCATATTCTTCGAGTAGGGGCGTCTTTGCTCTGGCGGTGTGTATTCTGGCAACTTCCGTCGTCACGTATTGCGGTGGAGGAGGGCCCGATAAAACAGTTTCGCCCGGTGAGTCCACCGATCCCTCCGAGCTGGAGCGGGGTGCTTTCGAACTTGCGGAGGCAAGGGATTTCGAGGGCGCTGTCGAGCAAATGAAGGCCGCTCTGTCCAGAGAGCCAACTTCGCAACGACGGCTGGGTGTTGCTCATCTGCTCTTCATGAATGGGAAGCACAAGCAGGCTCTGGAGGGCTACCAGGCGTACCTTTCTGTGGTGGAAGGCGTTCCGGCCCGGCTTGCCGCTGATCTGAACGAGGAGATCGATCGCATCGACGCAGCCGTCAAGGCCGGCGACGAGCCTGTCGGGCGCAGTCTGGCGAGTCAGTGGCTGCGTGGGAGCCTGGCTTCCCTCGAGGCAACGGACAGCCTCGACGATGGTGAATATGCGAACGCAGCGGTCAGTTTCGATAAGGCCTACCAGTACACGGGAGACGTGGAGTTGCTTTTCGAGGCGGCGTTGGCGGTCACCAGGGCAAAGGACTGGCCCCGCGCCCAGGAGAAGTACATCGACTATCTGGAGCGAGGTCAAAAGGAGGTTCCCCCCGAGAAGGCGTACATGGTGCGATCGGAAATAGATCGTCTGGCGGTGATCATTGCGGGGCAGGAGCCCGTTACCTGGGATTCCCTCGCGGATCAGATTTATGGCGAGCGATCGGGAGATCGGGCTCCCATGGAAGAGCCGCCATTGAAAGCTGGCCGCCAACAACTTCCCCTTCCCCTTGCAGGGGAAGGCCGGGATGGGGTTAACGAGCCCGAAGTCGATGCCGGGCTGGAAGAACCGACCGCATCCGATCCGGAACCGGAGGCAGAGAATACGAAAATTGACGAGATAGCCGCCAGGAAGGCAGAGAAGAAGGCCGCGAAGGAGGCTGCGAAAAAGGCCAGGCAGGAAGAACTGAAGGCGGAGCGTGAGCGAAAGAAAGCGGAGCGTGAGGAGAAGATAGCTGCGAAGAAGGCAGCAAAAAAGGCCAGGCAGGAAGAACTGAAGGCCGAACGTGAGCGAAAGAAAGCGGAGCGTGAGGAGAAGATAGCTGCGAAGAAGGCCGCCCAAAAGGCCGCGAAAGAGGCCGAGATCGAAGAAGAACCGAAAGCCTCGGGATACAAACAGGTTAAAGGAGAGGCAGCTTCCGGAAAGAAGACCGCCCATTCCTCAGGGGAGATGCCGTCCATCCAGGATCTCATGTTCTACGCAAAGTCCAGGAGCGCCACTGTTCGACTGCGCGCGGTGAAAGACCTCATATCTGTGCCGGATGATCGGGCCAGGCAGGTGCTGGAGGAAAGGATGCTGGAAGACACAAACATGCAGGTTCGTTTCGCAGCAGCTCGGGGACTGTCGGCACGGCGATCGTTTGCCTCAATCCCTGTCATTCGCAAGGCCAAGATTACGGCGGCCACGTCTCAGGAACGCGCAGTGTTGAAAAAGGCCATGGACGAGATCATCGAGAGCCGGCAGTAGTCAGCCGACAGCGCCCAGCCTGGAGACGATGTCTTCCATCGTGCTCGGTCGGGCCTCCGGAGATTTTTTCAGGCAGTCCATCACCACATTCTCCAGTACCGGGTCGATGCCGAAGGGGATGGAGAGCTTGTGTATGGGAATGGGTCTGGACTTGATATGTTTGCGAAGCAGCTTTTCCGGATCCTTGTCGTGGAAGGGGAGAGCCCCGGTTAGCATTTCGTACATCATCACTCCGAGTGAGTAGACATCCGTTCTTCTGTCGACCGGTTCTCCCATGGCCTGCTCCGGCGAGATGTACTGGGGGGTCCCTATCACGTGACGGGTTGTTGTTATCCTCGGCGCGTCAATTATGCGGGCGATTCCGAAATCCACAATCTTGGCCACGCTGTCGGCCTTGAGGCTACGAGGAACGAGCACATTCTCCGGTTTGAGATCCCGATGGATCACTCCGGAAACATGCGCGGCCGCAAGACCCTGTGCGATCGCCGCGCTCAGGAGGACCACGCGATTCGAATCGATGGAGCCTTTTCGCAACAGGCGTCTCAGGGGAGGGCCGTCGACGTACTCCATCGCGATGAAGATCTCTCCCGATACGGTCTCGCCCACCTCGTAGGTTCTGACCACCGCCGGGTGATCGATTCTCTTTGCGGCGTATGCCTCGTTGAAGAAGCGTTCTCTCATTCGGGGATCGAGAACGATGTCCCTGTGGAGAACCTTCACCGCGAAGATGTCGCCGCTGTCGACCTTGCGAGCGAGGTAGACCGCCCCCATCCCGCCCCTGGCGATTTTGGAGTTTATCCGGAACCGACCCATCAGGATCTTGCCGATCATCGGATCGGGGGCTACCTTGACGACAGCTGGTCGAAGGGCAGGCGCGCCGGAGCTGGAAATAGGCGGTGTGCTCGATTCCATGACCGCACTTATACCACATATAGGGAAAATACCAACGGACCGGAATCCCCTTTTTCCCTTGAAAACCGGAGGTCTCGAAGGATACCGTGATTCGTCGGTGGGAAGAACAGGAGAAATACATGGCCAGGGACACTTTGCTTTCGGATTTTGAGAAACCTTCCTATGAGGAATGGCGAGAAGCCGCGACTGCGGCGCTCAAGGGAGCCCCTTTCGAGAAGAAGTTGCTGACCGATACCCCCGAGGGGATCACCTTGCAGCCAATATTCAACAAGAGCGACCTGGAAGGAATTGCGCACATGGGATCGGTTCCCGGCGCGGCTCCCTTCGTGAGGGGCTCGAGGGCACAGTCCGGCCCGCGCGAACCCTGGGAGGTTTGCCAGAGTGTCTCCCGCGCCACGCCCAAGGAAGTCAACGATATGCTGGCCCGCGAGATCGAGCGAGGCTGCACGGGGGTGAACCTGGTGCTCGATACTGCCGCGCGAAGAGGTGTGGATCCCGACGAGGCCGACGAAGGAGAGGTTGGCAAGGACGGTGTATCCATGGCGACGGCGGCGGATCTCGACGAGTGTTTCAAAGGGATTGACGTGGCGGGGCTGCCCCTCACGGTGAACTGCGGCGACGCGGTGCTTCCGTTCATCGCGCTTCTGGGCGCACACCTGAAAAAAGCGGGAAAGAACCCGGCCGATCTCAGTGGAACAGTGGGCTCGGATCCGCTCGGGGTTCTCGCGCAACGCGGAAGTCTATGCGCTCCTGTGGAGCATTCTTTCACAGAGATGTCCACGCTTGCGAAGTGGGCTGTCGACAACGCGCCGGGCTTGCGGACGGTAGTGGTCAGGACCCATCCGTACCACGACGCGGGGGCGAGCGTAGTCGATGAGCTGGGGTTCGCCATCGCCACCGGTGCGCAGTACATGCGCGTGCTGGTGGAGAGTGGCATTCCGGTGAACGATGCGGCGCGGCAAATGTGCATGGAGTTCTCGGTCGACTCCCGGTTCTTCATTTCGATTGCCAAGCTGCGCGCGGCGAGACTTCTGTGGTCACGGGTGGTCGAGGCCTTCGGAGGAGACGAGGAGCACGGGCGTACACATATCCACGTGCGAACATCGAGTAGAAACCAGACGAAATACGACCCGTGGGTCAACATGCTGCGGACGACCACAGAGACATTCTGTGCCGCAGTGGCAGGGGCGGAGTCCATCGACGCCAGCCCCTTCGACGAGGCCGTGCGCGAGGCAGATGAGTTCAGCGCAAGGATCGCGCGGAACACGCAGGTCATCTTGAGAGAAGAGGCCAACCTCGGCAAAGTGGTCGATCCGGCAGGAGGCTCCTGGTACGTGGAGTGGCTGACAGATCAACTGGCCCACAAGTCGTGGGACATGTTCCGCGAGATAGAAAAGAAGGGCGGCATGAGCGCTGCGCTGTCTGAGGGATTTCCTCAGTCCATTTGCGAAACGGGGGCGAAGGAGCGGTTCGGTAAACTTGCTGTTCGCTCGGAGGTTCTGGTGGGGACCAACATGCATCCCAACCTCGGTGAGCAAAAACTCGATCCCCGTGGGCCCGACCACAGCGCGCTGCATGCGAGTCGATCGGCGCAAGTGGCTGCGGCCCGAACCGGCGTGTCGGTGGCGCTAAAAGCGGGCTCAGAACAGGTTGTGGATGCGGCGATTACTGCGGCCAAAGACGGGGCAACCCTGGGAGAGATCGCACATGCGTGGAGATCCGGGGCGGGGGAGGGGGCCGTCGTCAAGCCTCTGCAAATGTTCCGGAGCGCGCAGATGTTCGAGACACTGAGAGAGCGCAGCGAAAACCATGAGAGTGAGACCGGCGCGCGTCCAAAGGTTTTCCTCGCCAACATGGGGCCCATTCCCCAGCACAAACCCCGGGCCGACTTCACCAGGGGGTTCTTCGAGGTGGCCGGTTTCGATGTCGTCGGCAACGACGGCTTCGACGACCCGGGGGCGGCGGCGGATGCAACCGTCGATTCGGAGGCGCCAATCGCAGTGATATGCTCCACCGACCCCACTTATCCGGAGCTGGTTCCGCCGTTTGTACGCAGGCTCAAGGAGAAAGCTCCGGGCGTCATCGTCGTGCTCGCGGGATATCCCAAAAAACAGATCGACTCCCACAAGGAAACGGGCGTCGACGAATTCATTCACCTTCGCGCCGACAACCACGGGATGCTCAGTGCATTCCTCGACAAGATAGGAGTCAGGTAATGAGAAAATCACCCGACTTCACAAAAATGGAATACACGTGCGCGCCTTCAACGAGCGATGTCCCGGCGGGGTCCGCGTGGCATACCAACGAGCAAATAGAGGTCAAGCCGGTCTACACGGAGCGGGACCTGGACGATCTGGAGCACATGGGTTTCACCGCCGGGATTCCACCTTTCCTTCGAGGGCCGTACCCGTCCATGTATGTGACGAGGCCCTGGACGGTAAGGCAATATGCCGGCTTCTCCACGGCGGAGGAGAGCAACGCCTTTTACAGGCGCAACCTTGCCGCAGGTCAGAAGGGGCTTTCAATCGCGTTCGATCTGGCGACTCATCGGGGATACGATTCCGATCATCCGAGGGTCGTGGGAGACGTGGGCAAGGCGGGGGTGGCCGTGGACTCCATCCTCGACGCCAATATCCTCTTCGGGGGTATTCCCCTGGACAAGATGTCCGTCTCCATGACCATGAACGGCGCGGTCCTGCCGGTGATGGCGTACTACATTCTCGCGGCCGAGGAACAGGGCGTGAAGCTCGAGCAGCTCACCGGGACCATCCAGAACGACATCCTCAAGGAGTACATGGTTCGCAACACGTACATCTATCCGCCAAAGCCGTCCATGCGGATCATCGCCGACATCTTCGGGTTCACGTCGCAGAACATGCCCAAGTTCAACAGCATCAGCATCTCCGGCTATCACATGCAGGAAGCGGGCGCCACAGCCGATCTGGAGATGGCCTACACCCTGGCCGACGGGCTGGAGTACGTTCGCGCGGGCATAGCGGCCGGGATAGATATCGATGCGTTTGCGCCCAGGGTGTCCTTCTTCTGGGGCGTGGGGATGAACTTCTTCATGGAGGTCGCCAAGATGCGCGCCGCTCGCGTGTTGTGGGCCAAGATGATCAGGCAGTTCAATCCAAAGAATCCCAAATCGATGGCCCTTCGCACCCATTGCCAGACCTCCGGATGGAGCCTCACGCAGCAGGATCCGTTCAACAACGTGGCCAGGACCTGCGTGGAGGCCATGGGCGCGGTGATGGGTCACACCCAGTCCCTGCATACCAACTCTCTCGATGAAGCAATGGCTCTGCCCACCGATTTCTCCGCACGAATCTCGAGGAACACACAGCTGTACCTGCAAACCGAAACCGAGTTGTGCCAGGTCGCGGATCCATGGGCCGGTTCGTACTACGTGGAATGGTTAACGGACGCCATAATGCGAAGGGCATGGGCCCACATCCAGGAGGTGGAGGAACTCGGCGGGATGGCGAAGGCTATCGAGACCGGGCTCCCCAAGATGCGAATCGAGGAGGCGTCGGCCAGGAGGCAGGCACAGATCGACTCCGGCGTGGAGCCGATAATCGGCGTCAACAAGTACCGCCTGGAGCACGAGGAGCCCATCGATACCCTGGAGGTGGACAACGCCGCCGTGAGAGAGGCGCAGGAGAAGAGGCTGGCCGATCTCAGGAAGGGACGCGACGAGGCAAGGGTCCGCGCGGCCCTCGCGGGGTTGACCGCATGCGCTGACGGGGAAGAGGGAAACCTGCTGGGACTGTCCATCGATGCCGCCAGAGCCAGGGCGAGCCTGGGCGAGATATCATCGGCAATGGAGCAGGTCTTCGGTCGGCACAAGGCGGTGATTCGATCGATCTCGGGCGTCTACTCGGCCGAGTTCGGGCACGAGGAGGAGGTGGCTGCGGTGCGGAAGATCGCGGATGAGATTGCGGTCAAGGAAGGGCGCAGGCCTCGTCTCATGGTGGCCAAGATGGGGCAGGACGGTCATGATCGCGGCGCCAAGGTAATAGCGACTTCGTTTGCGGACCTGGGGTTCGACGTGGATATCGGACCGCTCTTTCAGACGCCGGAGGAGACCGCGCGGCAGGCCGTGGAGAACGATGTTCACGTGGTTGGCATGAGTTCCCTCGCGGGGGGGCACAAGACGCTGCTGCCCAAGTTGATCGAGGAGCTGGCCGGGCTGGATCGACCGGATATCATGGTTGTGGTAGGTGGCGTCGTGCCGCCCGGGGACTACCAGTTCCTCAGAGAAAACGGCGCAGCCGCCATCTTCGGTCCCGGAACGGTAATCCCAACCGCCGCCCGCGCGGTGCTCAAGGAAATGGCCGTCAGAATGGGACATTCCTGATGACCCGTATCATTACGGCGTATGTCTGCATCCTATTATTTGTCGGTTGCCATTCGGAGGCAGGCAGTGATACGGCGGGTGGCGACACGGACGTCGATACAGACTCAGACACCGATACAGACTCAGACTCCGACACTGACAGTGACACCGACTCGGACACAGACACCGATTCCGATCCGTGGCAGCCCGCTGTCGGCACGACATGGCAGTGGCAGATTCAGGGGATCGTGGATACCTCGGTAGACGTGGAAATGTACGATATCGACCTCTTCGATTCGACCACCGATCTGATCGACGAGCTGCATGCGGACGGACGAGTCGTGATCTGTTACTTCTCGGCGGGCAGCTACGAAGAGTGGAGGCCTGACGCTTCCGACTTTCCGCCCGGAGCGATCGGCTCTCCTCTCGATGGGTGGCCTGGAGAGGCCTGGATCGACACCAATGACTCCACTGTGTGGGACATCATGAAAGCGCGCCTCGATCTGGCGGTCACAAAAGACTGCGACGGTGTGGAGCCCGATAACGTTGACGGTTACGCCAACAGTAACGGTCTGGGTCTGACCTACCCGGATCAGATCGACTACAACACTTTTCTTGCGAACGAGGCCCACTTGCGGGGGCTGTCCGTCGGGCTGAAGAACGACCTGGAGCAGGTGGCGGATCTGGAGGGATTGTTCGACTGGGCGTTGAACGAGGAGTGTCTCAACTGGAATGAGTGCGACATGCTCGCTCCCTTCACCGACAGCGGCAGGGCTGTCTTTCACGTGGAGTACGTGGACAACGAGGCCGACGGCCCGGCGATGGTGCTAAGCGTCTGTGGCGACTCGTCCATCGAAGATTTTTCGACCTTGATAAAGACATGGGAGCTGGACGCCTGGTATCTGAACTGCGATTGAGACCTTTGGAGTACTGAGTACTGAGTACTGAGTACTGGGTATTGGTACTGGGGTCTTGATCCTGTATCGCTAGAAGAACGCCTCGATGCCGAGGTATCCGGCGGGAATGTAGAGTTGGCCCGGGGACTCCTTGAATGGGCCGGAGACCGTCTGGTTGTAGTTTAAGCTCAAGCCAATATCGATTGCGACGTGTCGGTTCAACCCGATGAGAATACCGGCGGGGACGCCTGCCGAGATGGCGGTGTTCACACCCTCCCCGACCAAGCCGAAGAAGGACATGCCGAAACGTGCACCGAGGTAGGGATAGATGATGGTGTCGATGTCGAAAACCCACCTCACGTTCGCGCCGAATTGAAAGTTATCTCCGTAGTAATCGCCACCGCCGACGGCGCCGTAGTGGCCGACATAAAGCGCCAGTTCCAGGTTGTCGATGACGAAGATCCCGACGTGCGGCATGACTGAGTATCCGAAACTATTATCAGACTCGTCGTCAAGTGGTAGCCTGACACCGAACGAGATTATCCCTCCGAGTTGGAGTGTCCCCTGGCTCAACAGCAGGGGTTCGGCAAACCGGAGATCCGCTGTTGTTTGTTGGGATGTTTCTTCGGCGTTTGTCTCCTGTCCTTCCGTCTGGTTTTCCTGAACGGCCGCCTGGGCGGCAGACTCTCCAAAGAGCAGACAGATCGCAACGGTCGACAGCGCGCACAGATAGATAGACCTGCTCATAAACCGCCTCCTTTGAAAATTGAAAGTCCCAGGGTCAGTTTCCTACTCAATATTGGATTTGTTCAAGATCTAAATCATGCCATCCCTTCCAATAGTGTCACTCTCTCGTGTGTTCGTGTAAGCTTCTGGGCAGATGCGAGACAAGAACAGTAAAAGCGCGGGCAGGCCGACCAGATCTCTTCGAAGAGATCTCACCATGGACGATCATGTGGAGGGGGTGCTGGCCGGTGATCGGACAATCCTCGCGCGGACGATAACCCTGGTGGAGAGCAACTCCAGAGCCCACATGGACATGGCCCAGGAGGTGCTCAAGCGCATCCTTCCCCACACCGGAAACTCCATCAGAATAGGCGTCACGGGAGTTCCCGGGGTAGGCAAGAGCACCTTCATCGAAGCGCTCGGAGGAGATCTGCTCGAAAAAGGAAAGAAGGTTGCGGTGCTGGCCATAGATCCGTCGAGCACCCGCACCGGTGGATCCATACTCGGGGACAAGACCAGAATGGAAGATCTCGCTCGCGATACTCGTTGCTTCATTCGCCCATCTCCCACGGGAGGAACCCTCGGCGGCGTGGCGCGCAAGACACGCGAGACGATGCTGGTGTGCGAGGCGGCAGGGTTCGACGTGGTGATCATTGAGACCGTCGGTGTCGGTCAAAGCGAGATCTCCGTCCGTTCCATGGTGGATTTCTTCCTCCTCCTGATGATCGCGGGGGCAGGGGACGAACTCCAGGGGATCAAGCGGGGCGTGGTGGAGATGGCGGACGCTCTCGTCATCAACAAGGCGGACGGCGACAACAAGCGGCGCGCGCAACTGGCTCGCTCGGAGTACGAACGCGCGATCCACTATCTCATGCCGGCCACTGAAGGGTGGCGGACCCGCGCCTATACATGCTCGTCGTTGGCCCACGAAGGCGTGGAGGAGATCTGGGAAGTAGTACAGAGCTTCATGGAGAACATCGGATCCTCGGGCGTGTTCGAACGCAGGAGAAGTATGCAGAGTTTGGGGTGGATGCACGCGATGCTCGAAGAGCACGTTGTGGACAAGTTCATCACTGACCCCAATATTTCGGCCGCCCTGGCCGAAGTCGAACTCAAGGTGTCATCCGGGGTTCTTCCTGCCACGTCTGCGGTGGCCGAGTTGATCGCGCTGTACGAGGCCGGCAAGCAGCGCGGCGACCCCTGAAGATGATCTTCTTCATTGTAGAATGCGGTCGAAATTGTCGGCTGTTACCTCACCTTGCACCATGTCGAGCAGCTTTCCGGATCCATCGAGCAGGTAGATCGCCGGAAGCACCATGATGGCGCGCATCTCCTCATAAGGCTCGACTTTTGCCTCGTCGGTATCCATGTAGATCCGTTCGATAGGAATGTGCTTGCGAGCGCCCGCAGCTGCCTGCAGCGCCGCCCATGAGCCGTCGATGCGTTTGCGAGTGCAGTCGCACGCCTGCTTCTGGCCGACAAACACTACCTTGGCCACTCTTGATGTCGCCGCCTGGGTTGCCGAGGTGTTTGCAGTCTCTGGTGTGACTGCGGCTTTTTCGGGCGCCGCCACTTCTTGCTTGCAGCTCGCTGCGAGCATCACCAACGTGAACAGCACGCTCATGACGATGCTGATTTTGAAAACTTGTCTTTTCATATCAAACCCCTGTAGCCGAAGTAGAGGCCGACGAGCACGATCACCGCGCCCGCCACCTTGCGAAGGATGGCCATTGTTCCGGTCATCCTTTTGTTTTCGATGAGTGTGCGGGCCGCGCCCATTGAGGTACCCGCGATGAGGATCAGTAGACTGTGTCCGAGGGCGTAGACCAACAGCAGCGTGCCGCCGTAGGCAACCGAAGCGCCCGAGCCCGCGAGATAGGTCAACAACACGACCAGAATGGGGGCCGCGCACGGTGCCGAGACCAGCCCGAACAACAGGCCGAGCAGCAGCGCGCCCAGAAAACCTCGCGTCCTGGGCAGGATCCTGTCTCCAAACGACGGGATCGGAATGGTCACAACGTCCATGAGATGGATCCCCATGGCGACGCAGACGAAGGCGACGATCCAGTTCCACACTCCCGATACGTCGCCGTACATCTTGCCGGCGAGCGCGGCGACCATTCCCAGAACCGTGAAGGTGATCGAGAGCCCCAGTACGAAGACCATGGAGAAACCGAAGGCGCGAAGAACCCCCGGCCTGCCTTCTTCCTTGCGCCCGGCCACAAAGCTCATCGTGAGCGGGATCATGGCGAGGACGCAGGGATTGGACGCGGTCAGGACGCCGCCTACGAACACCGCCATGATAGCCAGCCACGGATTAGTGTCGATGTACCCGCCCGCGTTGGTCATCAGATCATCCAGCATCGATAGTTACTCCTTTGGCTCCGCCTCTTGAAGCCAGGTTTCGATCTGCGCGGCTTTTGGTATTCTCCCGGCAGCCTTGATCGTGCCGTCGATCACCAGCGCCGGGGTGAGTGCGACACCATAGTTGATAATGTCGTCCAGGCTCTCGACCTTTACGACCTCGGCATCGGCGCCGACCTGTGCGACTACTTTCTCCACCAGCGCGTGGAGCTTGGTGCATTTGGCGCATCCCGTGCCCAAAACTTCGATCTTCATCACGACCTCCTTCAAGGCAGGGCTCCGTAGAGCAGACCTGCAACGGTAGAGAGCACCACGACCAGACCTATGAAAACCATGGTCTTCCTGGTGCCCATCACACTTCTTATTACCAGCATGTTCGGCAGGGACAGCGCCGGGCCGGCGAGCAACAAGGCCAGTGCGGGCCCCTTGCCCATGCCCGCGTTGATCAAACCCTCCAGAATGGGAACCTCCGTCAGGGTGGCGAAGTACATGAACGCGCCCGCCACAGACGCGAAGAGGTTGGCAGATAACGAGTTGCCGCCGACCATGGAGCTGACCCATTCGCCGGGGATGACACCCCGGCCGCCTCCCGGTCCTCCGAGCAGGAAACCCGCGACCAGTACACCGGCCAACAAAAGCGGCATGATCTGCTTGGCGAAAGTCCAGCTCGACTCGGTCCAGTCGACGATTTCGTCCCTGTCGAACCAGCGCCACACAAAGGCTGCGAGCGCCACCCCGAAGAGTCCGGTGACGATCCACTTTGCAGAGTGAATGGCCGCCCAGATTCCGGTGTCTCCCTGAGCCGGTTTGCCCCAGTTGGCGAACACGAGCACACCGATCATGGCGGCGAAGTAGACTCCATCCTGCCAGAGCTTCCTGCCGCTCTCCTCGTCGGGCATGGTGACCACGCCTTGCGCCTGACGCGCCGCCTCCTCCTTGCGGAAGAAGAAGTGCATGAAGAGGCCGATCACCACCGAGAAGAGGATCGCACCGATGGCCCGGGCGAGGCCCAGCTCGAAACCCAGAACGCGGGCCGTGAGGATGATGGCCAGCACGTTGATCGCAGGCCCCGAGTACAAAAAGGCGGTCGCAGGTCCCAACCCCGCGCCGCGCTTGTGGATGCTGGCAAAGAGGGGCAGGACCGTGCACGAGCAGACTGCGAGAATGGTGCCAGAGGCCGCTGCCACGGGGTACGCGACCAGCTTCTTTGCGTTCGGCCCCAGGTACTTCATCACGGTGCTCTGGCTGACGAAGACACTGATCGCGCCGGCGATGAAGAAGGCGGGAACCAGGCATAACAAGACGTGCTCGCGCGCGTACCACCGGAGCAGCACGAGCCCTTCGTCCACCGCGAACATGAAGCGCTCGTTGCCCACCGGCAAAAACCAGCATGCGGCGAAGACAGCCAGCATCAGGAGCAGTTTGGTCCGTTCTTTCATTGCATTAAATCGTCCAGAACAGTATGGCTATATGGCCATATCGGCAACAATGTCCGCAAAAAAAAAGGACTATCCTTTTCTCTCCTCAATCACTTGTGTCGCGCATGAAATAAAGTTGACGATGCAGGGCATGAGCAGTCGGTAAAAGACCTGATTCCCCTCACGCCTGTCTTCCACGACGCCGTGGCTTCGCAGCAAGGCCAGATGTTTCGATACGGTGGATTGATCCGAGCCCACCATTTGTACAAGTTCTCCGGCGCTGCACTCTTTTTCTTTCAGACGATCGATGATCATGAGCCTGGACTCATTGGACAGCACCCTGTGCAGGCGGGCCTGCTCCTTGAATTCATCCAGGTTCTTTTTTTTGTTTTGTTTCATGGCCGCATAGGAGAGCATATTGCCACATGGCCATATAGTCAAGCACGTCCCTGGTTTTTCCGGCCTTGCCGATGTATTCTCCCGCGCCATGGCGACGGGAGATAAAAGCCAACGCATCGAGTACGTGGATCGCCTGCGAGGGGCGGCGGTGTTTACCATGTTCCTGGTGCACTCGGCGTACCCCTGGCTTCTTCCCGAGGTGAACAAGGGAACCTACGGACACGTGATCTCGCAGATCTCGGGCATGGTGGCCCCGGTGTTCATGTTCCTTGCCGGTGTGTCCATCGCCATCATCGCCGCGAAGACGTCACGGGCGGGAAGGGACGATCTTCCCGTTCGAAAGGCGCTGACGATACGGGCGTTGGGGGTACTCGCGGCGGGATACGGACTCAACCTGGCGTTCTGGGCCTGCCGCGGTTTCGGGGGAACCTGGACCAAGATTCTCAAGGTGGATATCCTGCAATGTATAGGAGTGGGGATGATCCTGGCGATCTGGCTGATGTGGCCCAAAAAGGGGATCAACAAGGGCGCGCTCGCAGGGTTGGTAATACTCGTGTCAGGAGCGCAACTGACCTGGCGTCTGCCCCTGACCGACTGGCTCCACGGCGGAGTGGCCGCCTATCTGGCCTACGTTCCAAAGATGTCCGGGTTTCCCGTCTTTCCTTACGCGGGATGGGTAGCTCTCGGCGCGTTTGTCGGCCCCCACTGGCTGCGTGCAACGAAGGACGCTGTCGCGGAACGCAAATTCTGGGCGGGCCTGATCGCCGCCGCGCTGATCCTCCTGATCTCCAGCTACGGCCTGAAGGTGATCTTGGGAACGACCGTTCTGGGACAGTTTTTCGAGGGTCTCGCCACGGCCAGGACGACAGTCCATCACTTCCTTTACAAGATGGCGTTACTGTTTGCCCTTTTCGGGCTGGCCAGAGCCAGCGCATTTGCCCTGGACCGGGTGCGGTTCGACTTCCTGGTTTTATTCGGCCGAACTTCCCTGTTTGCGTACTGCGTCCATCTGATACTCGTCTATCACGTGTTCTCCTTGTTCTTCCGCCGCAGCCTGACGCCTGTACGGCATCTGCTCGCCGTCCTTTCGCTCGCAGCCGTCATGTTCGTCCTGTGCTGGGTGTGGAGGCGACGTCCCTGGACTATGCTCAAGAACCTGTCTGGGCCTTCTTCTTGAACCGATAGTAGAACTTGAGGACCTTCTGGATGTAGCCCTTGGTTGAGTTGTAGGGCGGCACGCCGTTGTACTTTCGGACGGCGCCTTCACCGGCGTGATAGCCGGCGATGGTGAGCACCATGTCTCCCCCGAACAAGTTTGCCAGATGGCGCAGGTAGCGGGTTCCGCCCATGATGTTCTGGTGAGGATCGAAGGAGTTCTTGCAGCCCATCCGCTTGGCGGTTCCCGGCATGAGCTGCATCAGACCCTGTGCGCCGGCCACGGACACCACCCTGGGATCGTAGTCGGACTCCACCCGGATAACCGCGCGAATGAAATACTCGGGGATAGTGTGTGTGCGGGAGGCTTCCTTGATTGACGCGTCGAACCTGGAATACCTTGCCGGATCGGTGCTCCGGGCAGGGATGGGTACTACGCCGGGACGCGCCATGCGGTTCTTGGGGGTCTTGAGATAGACTTTGAACTTTTTTGAGTTCTTGCCTTTTGGGCGGGAGTTGGTGAAGTGAACCGTTCCGTTCTTGTCGGTGTACGAGTAGATATCCGCCGGCGCGTCGAGGGCGAGCATCGACACAGCGAGAAACGCCAGGTAGCAAACGATGTTCTTTACTCTCAAAACCATCAGCACCATTTTACACGGAACGGTTTCATCCGATCCAATTTAAGGCTGGTCTCCATCATCCGACTATTTAGACGCTTGTTGTTGCTATAACATTCCACTCGCAGGCTTGACAGGTGTTCAGGTGGTCCGTACCGTCGAGCAATGGGATTCGCATTTGGTCGACAGCTGGAGCTGGAGTTCACCCCTTTGAGAGAAGGCTCCGCCGACATGTCCAGGGAAAAACTGGACGCCCACGCGAAGCGGATCGAGGGGCTCCTGGCCATATTGTTGCCCCAGCCGGTGGATGTAGTGCTCAACAATAATCGCTCCACCATGGTTTCCCACGGCAAAAAGGCGGGCCGCATGGTTGTGAGGCTCCACCGGATGTTCGCTCACGCGGGGGTCGACGAGGTGAAAGCTCTGGCGGGTTTCATATTGGGAGGCAGCCCCTCGGATGCCCGGAAGATCGATCATTTCATCGCTGCTCACAAGGACGAGATCAAGCAAAGCCCTTCTTCTCGACGAAGACATCCTGTTTGTGCGAAGGGCAGGCACCACGATCTTTGCGGCAACCTGAGCAGGGTAGTCGAGAGGTACTTCGGCGGCATCGGCGAGGTGGAGATCGGCTGGGGTCGTGAGACAAAAAAAGGAAGAAGCCGGCGATCGCGCTCAAGGAGCCGCGTCCTGGCGAAATATTCCTACGAGGACAGGACGATCAGCGTCAACCCGGTCCTGGACTCGGACAAGGTGCCCGGGTACGTTCTCGATTGGATCGTTTACCATGAGATGCTTCATCATGTTCTTCCGGTCGAGAAGACCGGCAAGAGAAGGCGGTTTCACACGCGAAGTTTCAAGGCGCTGGAGCGAGCCTTCGACCGATACGAAGAGGCTGTAGAGTGGGAAAAAGCCAACCTGGAATGGTTGTTGAAATGAAAGCCGGGTCAGTCTTTTGCAAGCGACTTGACCAGCTTGTTGACTGCCCAGACCTCTATGGGGCGAAGCTTTTCGAATTGCAGGCCCGCGCCTTCGCCCTCCTTTTTCCACCGCACGATACACGGAATCTTGCACTTGTCGGGGATCCCGGGGAGCTTGATGTGGAGAATGAGTTTGGTTCCGAACTCGGGCAGGGGCGCGGTGTCGATGAAGATTCCTCCCGCGCTGATGTTCAGCGAGCGGCCCGGTTGTGATTGATCATCGAAGTGGATTTCAAGCGCTGTTCCGAAATCAAGTCGAGTATGCTGTCGATTCTGGCTCATAAGGCATTTTAACATGGATACCGGGACTGAAAACCCGAAAGGAACAGAAATGGAGCGAAAACACGGCGCCGATGACCCGGTGAAGGGACTCTCGAAAGGGGGAATCTTGCTGGCTGGCGCCGTCCTTCTGGCGGTCGGTGCGGCGGTTTTCGTGCTGGCGCGGACGGACTCTGTGCGACCCCTGACCATGCCGCGGGCGAGCTTCACCCCCGAGGAGATAGACGCCGCCATGGCCGATCTGGAAAATAGCGCCGCCGATATAGTCTTGACCGGGCAGGAAAAGGAGATCGCCGCCGTTCTTGCCGAACTGCACGGACTCGAAGTTGCGAACGCGCAGCCCGATGCCGGGACCGGCGGGAAGGTGCTGGAGCTCATGGATGTCTTCAGGAGCAAGGCCCGTGCGCTTCATGACGCGAAACCGGAACGGTTCCTCGAATTGGGAAAGCGCCTGGCGCTGGATTTTCATGGGGCGCTCACGGATCTGCTCGAGATCGCGAGCGAACACGGTCTTCAGAGAACGCTGGAGGCGGGCGGCGAACCGGTGGAACAGGTTGTTCGCACCGGTGGCGCTTTTGTCAAAAAGGCGGTTGAAGTCGGTCTCATCGACGATAAGGGAGTTCTGCACGCTCCGAAGCTGCTACCCCAGGTTTTATTTATGCGGCGCTGGTTCGGGATGGCGGGCCTGGGCAGCCAGACGAGGTTCTCAAAGACGGAGCAGAGGGCAGACTATGATTTCGTCATCGCTTTCTCCACGCCGGGCCAGGTGCGGGGCAAGCTGAGGGCCATAGACAAGCTCAAGGATCTCGAGTCCGGGTACGACGACGATCTGGCCAAAATACTGGTATTACGGCAGGCTGGAAGAGGCGACGAGGCCCGCGCGCTTGTCGAGGAGGCCGTCAAGAAGAGGGGAAGAGACGACTTAAAAATCATTCTCGACCCGAAGTTCAAGGATTCAACGCTTCTCGAACGGTAAGATTTCGGCTAAATTTCTTTTACGAACACATTAGAAGATAGCGTTTCAAAGAAGAATGGATCTCAAAAAAACCATCTTTATCCTTCCCAACCTCCTCACCGCGGCGAGTCTTTTTTGCGGTATGTGGGCCATCGTGCGTTGTGTTGGGGTGGACGTTACGGACGAGGACGTCTACCGCTCGTCATTGCTTCTTTTCTACGCGTTTATGTTTGATCTTTTTGACGGGCGGGTGGCCAGGATGACGAGGACCCAGTCGGCCTTCGGGGTGGAATTCGATTCGCTCGCGGATCTTATCTCCTTCGGCGTGGCGCCGGCCATAATAGTGTACCGGTGGGCTTTCGAGGATATTGGTTTTGTCGGCGTGGTCATCTGTTTCGTGTATCTGCTCAGCGGCGCCGTGCGGCTTGCCAGGTTCAACGTGTTGGCGCACCGCTCCAAGGCCAAGAAAGACGCCAAGCCGGACAAGTATATGCTGGGTCTCCCCATCCCGCTGGCGGCGGCCTTCATCGTCGCTCTCGTCGTCGCTTCCAGGGCAATGGGAGGATGGCCCTGGCTCACCTCACACGGATTGACCGTCAAGGGGATGAGTTATCCCATGATCGCTCTGGTGATGCTGGTTCTGGCCGCGCTCATGGTCAGCGCGGTGAAATTCAGATCGTTCAAGGATCTCAAGGTCAACGCCTTCTCCGCGTCTGTGTTGCTCATCGTCCTTTGCACCACCGCCTTCCTGTGGCTCAAGTACTCGCCCGCATATATCCTCATCGCTCTTCTGCTCATGTACGTGGGGATGGGGTTCGGCGAGGCCATCGTCTTCTGGCCGCGAAGGCGAAGGGAAAAACGCGAAGCCGACCGTGAGCCCATGAGGTAAGAAGTCTGTAGGGGAGACGCCGGAGCCTGCCGCGCCCTGATATTCTGCGGGAATTAAAAAAGGTTAGTCGTTTTTGATCGTCATATTGGATGCCCTGGGTTCTCAGCCTGAAAGGCTGAAATATTTAAGCCCGGGGCACCGCCCCGGGGACTGTGGATACAAAAAAAGAAAGAAGCCCCGAAGGGGCGTGACATCACCCTGATCTCGTCCTCGGGCCACCCTGCATAGCTCGGCAGCAGCCGAGCGGCGCAGGACAAACGTCAAACGTCAAAAGACAAACATCGTCCAAAGATGTTAGAATGCTCTCACGTTCAAAACGAAAGGCGGGGGAATGCGATACCTGATGTTGATGGCACTGGCGACCGTGATGGTTTGTGGCGGGTGCTCGGACGATAGCGCCGGCGGTGGATCGAGTGACTCGGATTCCGATTCGGACAGCGATTCGGATAGTGATTCCGACAGCGATTCTGACAGCGATTCGGATACTGACACCGACTCAGATACTGACACCGACTCCGACAGCGATTGCACTCAAGGGGAGTACCCCGGCGATTTCGACATCACCACACAAGCGCATCTTACAGCCATCGCGGGATTCACCTCAATCTCGGGGTCCCTGAATATCAACTGCCCGTTATGCACCGAATTGAGCGAGTTGATTTGCCTTACCTCGGTGGGCGAGATCTTGGGAATAGGTTACTATGCTGACGGCGGCAACCCGGTCCTTGAGAACCTTGACGGCCTGGGCGGGATCACCTCGGTGGGCGATTGCTTGTCCATTAACACAAACCCCGTCCTCACCAATGTAGACGGACTGAGCGCCCTCACCTCGGCGGGCGATACCTTGTACATTTACGACAACACCTCCCTTACCAACCTGGACGGCCTGAACGCCCTCACCACGGTGAGTGATTTTTTTTACATCATTAATAACGACGTTCTTCCCGACTGCGAGGTGTGCGGCCTGCTGGACCAGCTCACCAGCGTACCTAACACGATAACTGTCCACGACAACTTCAACGACTCATGCACGCCGGTTCCGGGGAACTGTCCGTAGATTGGTTTACCTAAAAAAGTTTACTTAAAGGGACTTGAGAAACGCCTCTGCCTGGAAAAGAAAGTCGTCCTCGAAAAGAATAGTTGTTTGCCGCCCATCTTTTCGCTCCTCCATAACAGTTTCGATTTTCCGTCCGTAGGTCGTGTAGTACCAGGACGGGCTGCTCTGCGCGCCAATCACAAGGTAGTTGAGATCTTTCGTGATGGAATTTTTGAAAATACCTCCGAGCTTCTCGACAATTCCTCGGAAGAGTTTTCTTGGACCGGCCTTGGCGGGGCCGGTGAAACAAAAACTTTTACCTTCGAAGACGATCATTGATTCCCGATCGCAAATGTAGGTGATCGGTTTGCAAATGGGCGAGTCAGTTCTCATGAATTCGTTGAGATATTCTTCATCATGGATCACGGGGTAGTCGATCGGTTCCTCCGAAAAGTTCCGACAGAACTCCATGAACTCGGCTCTCTCTTGATCGGACACGACACCGTCATCCAAAATCCTGTCCACTAGCTCGAACGCGTCGCTGAACGGCCATTGCGTTCGGAGGTCTTCGTTATCCAGTAGCCAGTCGTTTATACCGGTGATTTCTTCGTCGGTAATTTTTCTATCTATCGCGATGCCTTGCAATATGCCGTGGAAGCGTCGGATGAAGCTCGACAGGATCGGCGGACGAGGCTCATCGTCGATAAGCTGCAGGCTCCACTCAAGGAGTTCTTCTCTCTCGTCTGCGTCGATGACTTGGTCTTCGAGGTAGCGATTGAGCATCGAAACGACACTGCGAAAAGGTTCGACCGAATGCAGGTGCTCATGCAGACCGAGCCACTGTTGCAATTCTCCGATCTCTGTGTCGCTCAACTCGTAGTCAATCGAGATGCCTGAGAGTATGCCGTGCAGTCTCTGTTTTGCTCGATCGATCTCTCTTACTCTGGCGGAAATGTATTTCTTTGAATGTGACGTTTTAACGCCGCACTTTGGACAACTCTCGTCGGAAGCGGAAAGCTCGGCAGAACATTCGTGGCAGATTAATTTCGTCATGTGACCTATCTTACCACCTGCCCGAGACAAAAAAAGTCTCAATCCTCCTTCAACGTCACCGACAACGAAAATCCGACCATCCTAATTATTGACACAAGGAATCCGCGAGCCTACGCTTCGGCCTCATTTTCGATACAAAAACCTACGGAAAAAAAGGAGATTGAGATGGAGATGGACATCACCTTGAAGCATTTGTCGAATCAATCGATGGCGGGCATTTCCGGCGAGTGGACCGATGCGGGCAGACAGCGTCCTGTTCTTGAAGGAATTGTAGAGTTGTCCGGCATGATGGGTCCGCTGGACGAGGTCCACAACGGCGTGCTCGAAATGCAGTTCACGGGCGAGGCGCAGGGCGAGCTTGAAAAAGAACTCAAAGGGCTGAGCGTCGAAGCAAAGAATCTGGATGTAGCGTTCGACAATTCGGCCCGGGGGGTATTCGGATGCCTGGAGAGCAACGCGCTCCTCGCGGAGACACCGGAAGAGAAAGCGATGTGTGAGAAGCTCAAGAGCGTCATCTTTCCCAAACAGACGGGCATCGTCACGATGACCTACTGGGAGGAATCCGGCGAGGCGAAGCTTCTGGAAGGTCGTCTGAACGTGGATCTCAGAAAAGACCTCCATTCCATCCCCTGCCTGGGAGGGAACCTGGAGCAGGCCGTCGATAAGTTCATCGTGGCCGGCAACGATCTTGGAAACGTGGAGAGCAAGAGGGTAAGGCTGGCCGAACAGGACAGCGACAAGGAGACCGTGACCAGATCCGATTCCCTGAAAGCCCGCAACAAATGGATCCGCGTCGTCAGCGCCTTCCTGAACGTCCTGGAAATCGCGGAGATCGATGAAAAGACCACGACCAATATTCTCCAACCCCTGATGACCGCGGTTGAAAAATCGAAACCCGCCGACAAAACCCCCGATGCCCCCGCCGCGCCGACCTCCTGACCGATAGAATCCCGATACATATCGACGTTCTTGATCACCTGAACCAATAACGACCCCGGTCGAGACCAGCGTTTTCGAGCACCCAAACCAATAAGAGCCCCGGTCGGGACCGGCATTTCGATGGTTTCAACCAATCAGACCCCGGTCGGGACCGGCGTTTTCGAGCACCCAAACCAATGGAACCCCGGTCGGGACCGGCATTTTCGAACACCCAAACCAATTAGAACCCGGTCGAGACCCGCATTTTAATGGTTTCAAACCAATGGGAACCGGGTCGGGACCGGCATTTTGGACATTTTTACAGTGCAGCTGCAACCGGCGCAGGTGAACGCCCCAAAAGTACTAAATCATCACTCAGGAGGGACAAGTGAACGTGTCAATCATCCCCGCTTCCTGCTATTATTTCTAACATCACTGTTGGAGAGTAACTGTTAGGCAGCATGAGATCGAAGGAAGGCAAAGTGAGGCGCGGAGGGAATTCAAAGAAGAAAGTGGCCAATGAAGGCGTGGCGGTAGGCAAGCGACCTGCGGCTTCCGTTGTGGACATTTTTTGCGGGGCGGGAGGGTTGTCTCACGGCTTCCGCCAACGGGGCTTCGAGATCGTCGGCGGCATTGATATCGACGAAAATTGCCGGTACGCATTCGAACAAAACAACGAAGCACCTTTCATACGGCGCGATGTCGCGACGTTGAAGGCGGACGAGATCAATGGCCTGTTCACGCCGGGGAGGCCGCGCGTCCTCGTCGGATGCGCGCCGTGCCAGCCGTTTTCCACCTACAACCAGAAGAACGAAGATCCGAAATGGCAACTGCTCCGCCAATTCGGCAATCTCGTCGACAAGGTTCGCCCTGACGTGCTCTCAATGGAAAACGTGCCCAGTCTGCTAGCGTTCAAAGATGGCTCGCCCTTCAAACGATTCGTCAAGAAGTTGCGTGATGCCGAATATCATGTCGTTTGGGACGTGCTTTACGGTCCTAACTTCGGGTTGGCGCAGACACGATCGCGGCTTGTACTTCTCGCATCGAAGCTTGGCCCCATTGAGTTGCCTCGCGCCACGCATAAAGGAAAGCATCGCACCGTCCGCGATGAAATTGGCGATCTTCCCCCATTGAACCACGGCGGAGTCGATGACTCCGACGCTCTGCACAGAGCGAGCCGTCTTTCCGAGATTAACGTGAGGCGTATTTCGTTCTCCAAACCCGGCGGCACGTGGAGAGATTGGGCGCCACAGCTCATCGCCGACTGCCATAAAGTGGAGACAGGTAAAGGATACTCCTCAGTTTATGGACGAATGGAGTGGGACGAGCCCTCACCTACCATCACAACACAGTTCTTCGGTTTCGGTAATGGCCGCTTCGGCCATCCTGAACAGGACCGTGCGCTATCGTTGCGCGAAGGCGCATTGCTTCAAGGCTTCCCCAGAGACTATGAATTTATCGCCCCTGGAGAGTGTGTACATTTCAAAAAGGTAGGGCGACTGATAGGCAACGCCGTGCCGGTCAAACTCGCGGCCGCCATCGCGAATTCAGTCAATAGTCACCTTAAGGAAACACAATGAGTCAGCCTCGCGAACTTATCATGAGCATTAGCCTCAATGCCTTGGAGCATTTGGGCCTCAACCTCTACAGCAATATTCCTGCTGTCTTGTCCGAGATCGTCGCTAACGCATGGGACGCAGACGCACACAACGTCAACGTAACGGTCGATAAGGCCATGAAGACGATCACCATTGACGACGACGGTATAGGTATGAACCGTGATGGAGTTATCGACTGGTTTCTGACTGTCGGGTTCAAGCGGCGAGAAGCCATGGGCGCAAGCACCCCCAGCGGACGAAAGCCAATGGGGCGCAAAGGCATCGGGAAGTTGTCTACCTTTTCCATCGCTCAGATCGCCGAGGTTTATACGATCCAAGGCGGGGAACACACTGCGTTCAAGATGGATCGGGAAGTCATTCGCAAAGCGATTTCAGGGAACACGCAAGGACCCTACAAACCCGAAGAACTCCAAAACTGGCCTCCCGATTTCAAGAAGGGAACACGGATTTACTTGTCCGGCCTGTCCAAATCCCTTTCTGGGATGACGGTGGAAGGCCTGAAACGGCGGGTCGCGCGGCGATTCGCAGTGATTGGACCCAAGTTCAAATTCACTGTCACCGTGAACGGCGGGGCGATCGGACCCGAGGACCGCGCATATCACAATAAGTTGCAGTATCTGTGGACTTATGGCGCACAGACCGAGTTCGTGAAATCGTGCAAACATCTTGAACGCGCCCACGAAGACCGGCTACAGGCGATCCAACCTGAGTTGACGAGATCAAACATCAGCCTCAGCGGATGGATCGGCACGGTCTCAAGCCCAAGTCAGTTGAAGGACGAAGAAGGCGACAACCTGAACCGTCTCGCCGTTTTCATGCGCGGAAAGATGGCACAGGAAGATATCCTTGATGAATTCGGACAGAAGGAAATTTACGCCAACTACGTCATCGGCGAATTGCATTGCGAGGAACTGGATCTTGATGACCAAGGCGACACCGCGACTAGCGGTCGTCAGTCGCTGAAGCAAGATGACCCGCGTTTCGAAGCACTGCGCAAAGTAGTTCTTTCTGAAATTCGCCACATCGCAGGGAAGTGGAGTGATTGGCGCCGTTCCGATGGCGCCAAAACGGCGGCAGCGGTTCCGGCAGTGTCCGCTTGGCTTCAAGATTTGAAGGGTGACACGAAAAAGAAGGCTGAACGGTGGATCGGGCGCCTGAACACTATCCGTTCGCCGGAAGAGTCCGACAAGAAAGAGTTACTCAAAGCCTCCATCCTCGCCTTCGAAAGCTACAGACGAAAAGAGGAACTTGATCGCCTCGAAAACATCAAGGACGAGAACCTCGAACAGATTCTAGAAATCTTTCAGACCATCGACGACTTGGAGTTGAGCTACTACGGACAAATCGTCAAACTGAGAGTCCAGGTTATCCGCACGCTGAAGAACAAGCTCAAGCAGAACGACAAGGAACTCGTTCTCCGCGACTACATCTTCGACCATCTCTGGCTTCTCGATCCGGGCTGGGAGCGAACGAAGGGCTCGGAACACGCCGAAACGCGAATCAACGAATTCCTGAAGAACAATTCAAATGCCCTGAAAGGTGCACAAAAGAGAGCGCGGATCGACATCGGGTACAGAACGACAAGCGGAAAACACGTCATCGTCGAGTTGAAGCGAGCATCGGTCGCAGTTCCCGTCGATGACCTGACCAAGCAGATTAGGAAGTACAGGGACGGCGCGAAGAAACTTCTCGAAAAGACTAGTTTTAAAGACTGGCCTATTGAAATCATCTGTCTGGTTGGAAAGCCGCCGCCCGAATGGAATGATTCGTCAGGTACCGGTCCTAAAGGCGTCATAGACAGCCTTAAGACCGTCGATGCGCGACTCGTCTTCTATGACGAGCTTCTCACTAATGCAGATCAAGCTTACGGTGACTACCTTGACGCACACGTCAAGTTGGATAAGTTGTGGGAGGTATTCAATGCGATCGACGATTTTGCGCCGCCTGAAAAGGTGGTGAAGTGATATGTCGATTGATGCGCTCCGTAGCGTTGCTTGGCTGGGACGTCCGGGACAACAGCTTCGGCGCGAGGGAATCGAACGGCTGCGGGCGCGCTGACGACGTGGCAGTGTGCGATAATCACTGGCCCTACGACCGCGTCTACCCGAAAGTGCTTCTGGCGTCCGAATGCTGCCTAACAAGCGGATGCAGACGTACGGCGCTTCGCGCCGCCGCTGATGCCAGACGTTATCTCAACTCCTTGGAGTTTTTGGGGAGCAGGTCAGAGGATCTCTCCTCTCACCCAAACGCCACAATCATCCGATCAATCTCCGCGAGGGCATACGCAGCGAGGCGTTTTTGTTTTTTGATTGCGGTCTGGGTGGTGGCGTCGAGGTGGCCGAGGATGACTATGTTTTCGTCGTTTAGCTGATTGGCGGGGCCGGTGTAGTTGAAGCTGCCGGCGCATAACCCCAGGCTACATTCCCTCGCCGCTTTGGTTTGCCCGATTTGGATCTTGGATGGCAGGGCAGGTCAGCTTCTGATCTTCCGCTCGGCTTTTTCCTGCACGCTATCCAAGGGCCCCTGTTGAGTCTGTTGACGCAGGATCCGTCTTGATGAGTGACTTGAGCGCATCATTTACCGACTTGTCATCCGGAAACGCCTTTGCCACGTCGGGATCCAAAAGCACAAGGTTGTTTGCTTGACGATAGTCTTCATAGTGTTTGCCCCGGATACCTTCGCCAAGGTCCTCTCTCTTGTACTCAGACCTTAATTCATTGTTGTTTTCATCCTTCTTCATAGTTCGTTCCCAGATCTCTTCGTGCGAGATTTGATGATAGCAGAAAGCTTCCAGAGCGGTGCCAAATTCATTTTTTTTCCGGGGAGAAAAGTATAGCTGTTCCCCTTCCATCTCAGGGAAGGGGCCAGGGGATGGGTTTCCAGGGCAGGTCAGCTTCTGATCTTCCTCTCGGCTTTTTCCTTCACGCTGGCGATCTTGGTGTCAAGGCGTCCGGATTTGCCCTTGCGGTGGTCGAATTTGGCGCTGATGCTGATGCGGTCGGAGATTTCTTCTAAGGCCTTGAAGCAGCTGGACAGGAGCGTCATCAGATCGTCCCACTCTCCTTCGACGACAGTCCCCATGGGCGTAAGGCGATAGTCGAGCCCGCTTTTGTCGATGATGTCGAGGGTGGCCGACACGTATTTTGAAAAACTGTCTCCCTTGTCGAGAGGGATCATCGAGAATTCCATGAGGGTCATGGTTTTGCTCCTTGTCTTTCAGTCCTTGAGGAATACCTCGCTATTTACCAGAGGCTTTTCGAAGGCCGTGAGAATCTCGACGCCGTCGTCAGTGATGGCGATGGTGTGCTCGAACTGGGCCGATAGTTTTCCGTCAGTGGTGACCGCCGTCCACTCATCCGAAAGAACGCGCATATGCCAGGTGCCCTGGTTGATCATCGGCTCGATGGTGAAGGCCATGCCCTTGACGATCCGCTGTCCGCGGCCGTGCTTTCCGAAGTGAGCCACCTGCGGACCCTCGTGAAACGAACGCCCGATCCCATGCCCCACGAAATCCCGAACCACCGAGCATCCCCGGGCTTCCGCGTATTCCTGGATCACCGCGCCGATGTCTCCGAGCCGCGCGCCGTTATGGGTGGCGTCGATCCCCAGCTGAAGGGATTTTCGGGCAGTCTCCACCAGATCCCGTGTCTCCTGCGAGGGCTCGCCGACATAGAAGGTGGCGGATACATCTCCGTGCCAGCCGTCCAGGATGGAAGTGACGTCGATGTTTACTATGTCCCCATCGAGAAGCACACGTCTACCCGGGATACCGTGACAAATGACCTCGTTCACAGAGGTGCACACGCTCTTGGGGTAACCCCGGTAGTTGAGGGGTGCGGGCGTGGCGCCGGCGGCGATTGTGAAATCGTGAACGAAGGTGTTGATCTCGTCGGTGGTCAGTCCGACGCGAACGATCTTCCCGGCCTCCTCGAGGGTCTGCGCGGCGAGCCTGCAGGCAGGGCGCATTGCCTGGATATCGGCTTCGGTCTTGATGACTATGTTTCCCATGAGCCTTTTCAGTTAGCTACGATATTGACCAGTTTACCCGGAACTACGATTACTTTCCGGATAGTTTTTTCTTCCAGATGTCGTTTCACGTTGTCGTGTCCGAGGGCCAGCCGCTCCATCTCCTGCTTGTCGCAAGAAGAGGGCACCTCGATAGTGGCTCGCAGCTTGCCCATCACCTGGACCGCGATCGTCACCACATCGTCCGCCGCGATCTCTTCATCCCATTTTGGCCATGGGGACGCCGACACCATGTCCTCGCCGCCCATTATCTCCCACAGCTCCTCGGTAACGTGGGGGGCGAACGGGGACATCAGGTTCACCAGCGCGAACATGGCGTCCCGTTGTATGGAAGCGCCGCCGGCGTCATCTGGTGAAAACTCGAACTTGGAAATGGCGTTGGCCAGCTCCATGCAACGGGCGATGGCCGTGTTGAAGTGAAAGCGGTTCTCTATGTCATCGGTCACCGAGGCGATGGTCTTGTGTGTTATCCGCCTCAGATCCGTAGCCTGTTCGCTCAGGTCCGTGCCGTCGCCGTTGTATGCTTGAGCGCCGGTGATGGAGTCGTGCCTGGACTGGACCATGTTCCAGATCCTTGAGAGGAAACGATGGACACCCTCAACGCCCTCGTCCTTCCAGATCAGATCGTTGGCGGGAGGTGAGGCGAACAGCGTGAAGAGCCGCGCCGAATCCGACCCGTATCGCGCGATGATGGCGTTGGGATCCACACCATTGCGTTTCGACTTGGACATCTTCTCTATGCGGCCGACCTCGATGGGGTTGCCGTTGAGCTTGCTCACACCATCTTCCACCTCGTCGACTTCGTGCCAGACGGGTTGCCCGTTTTTGTCACGTGTGAAGAGGGTCTCCTTGCACACCATACCCTGGGTCAACAGACGGGCGAACGGTTCGGCCGCCACTGTTTTGGGAAACATCTCGAGATCCCGCATGAGGCGGTGAAAGAACCTGGCGTACACCAGGTGACCCACGGCGTGCTCGATACCGCCGATGTACTGATCGACGGGCAACCACCGCGCAACCTGGGCAGGATCGACCGGCGCATTTTCGTGTCGCGGCGAGGTGTACCTCAGGTAGTACCACGACGACTCCACGAACGTGTCGAAGGTGTCGGTCTCGCGACGGGCGGGACCGCCGCATGCCGGGCAAGTGGTCTTTACAAACTCTTCGCAGCGCGCAAGGGGCGAGCCGCCGTCGGAGGCGAAGGTCACGTCATCGGGCAGGATCACGGGAAGATCTTTCTCGGTTACCGGAACCACGTCGCACTTGTCGCAATAGACTATTGGGATCGGCGCTCCCCAGTATCGCTGCCGCGAAATGCACCAGTCGCGCAGCCGGTAGTTGATGGTCTTTCCGCCCCACCCGTTCTCCATTAGATAGTCGGCGATCTTTTCGATTGCCTTGCGGTTGGGGAGTCCGTCGAACTGAGCGGAGTTGACCTGCACGCCGTCATCCACGTACGCCCCGGTCATGGTTGTCGGATCCAGTGGTTTTTCTTCTTCCGGCTGTATGACCACTTTCAGGGGGATGTCGTACTT
>JAUVDV010000146.1 GCA_030595125.1 Deltaproteobacteria bacterium | reverse complement strand
CACTGCATCGCCGGGTGACTTCTGTTCGGGCGCAACGGTAGTGGACCTCACGGTCACTTCTCCCCAAAACTGGACCGGCGATTTCAGCGCCTTCACGGACGGATTCCTGGGTGGCACGGGTTGCTCCGGTGTGGCCGTCGGTCCGGAGGCATGGTTCGAGGTGACAGTCCCTGCGGATTTCTGGCTCAATGTTGCCAACTCCGGCGCGGCTGACGCCCAGGTGCAGGTTATTGACGCCTGCACGACGAGCGATTGCCTGGCGGCGAGCACCAACAGTGTCTGGTGGCACAACGACGATTCGACCAACCCGGTCACGGTGATGGTTGCGGTTGAAGGTGACGGCATCGTTACCGGCGCGCTCGATATCGACTTCGAGGCCATGAGCGCACCCGGCACCATGTTCCCGGCCGGCGGCCCGACCGCCGCCACCGGTTGGTACTGGGGCGCCACCGACACCGACGTCTCCATGTGCCCGGACATCAGCTCCACCGGTACGCTGGTACCTTTGTCCGACGACGATTATGAACCCGTGAGCCTGGGAATCAATTTCGATTTCTTCGGTGTGGCTTATGGCACTTCCGAAACCCTGTATATCAACAGCAACGGAATCGTCACTTTCAACACGGGCACAACCTCCCTGGGAGGCGGTGCGATGCCCTATTCGACTTATTCCTATCCGATCATTTCCATATATTGGGACGATCTCAACCCAACATACGGCGGTGGAGTTTACCGCCAGGTGATCGGCAACAAGCTGGTAGTCCAGTACGCCATCGCTCCCTACGGAAGCAGTGGCTCGTACGGGTACTACGATATCCGCCTGGTGATCGATGGAGACACGGATATGATTCACATGTGCTACATTGATACAAACGTGGGCTACGGTGGAGACGACGGGATTGACGCCACATGCGGAATCCAGGGCGACGGAACAATAGGCCTGGGATACTCGAACAACAGCCCGGTCCTGGTGGACGGTCTGCACGTCTGGTTTGTCGGTACCTGATAATCTCCGAAGAAACGAACTACCAGACGCCGATGGTGTATTGGTGTTGGCCCGTTCCCAGATCAAAAACATCCAGGTAGGTCCAGTGAGCGGCGAAGATCTGGCGGTCAGACACCGCCAGGCCGTCCACGTCACCGGTGCCCGAGCGGGGGATAGGCTGGTCCCATAGATTCCTTCCCCCGTTCAGGTCGATGCAGGAAAGCCGCCAGCCGGCCTTGGAGTCCTGCATGGCGTAGGGAATGATGATTCGTCCGCTCGACACCGCCGCCACCTCCGGCGCGTCCGCCTCGACGGTGAGGGGATTGACTGAAGGAACAACTGTGAGCCACTTGGGAGTGATCTTCTTTTTTCCCTTCTTGCCGCCGGCGCTCGAATTGTAGAGCGCGGCCATGGGAACCCCCGTCCCGGGAGACCTGTAACCGAGCGCGACGGTGGCCTTGGAGACCTTGTCGGTGAGCACCTTCTCTACCTTCATGCCCACTATTTTCGGATTGACTACCCCTCCTGCGTTCCAGGTTCCGCCGCCCAGGCTGGAATACAGTCCATCATCTGCTGCATCAGTCTGGATCCCCGTACAGATAGCGTCCCGTTGAACCGTGCCGGCAGGGGTGATCTGGCCGTTCATGAGGTTGACTTTGAGGGCGCGTTTGTCCTTGGTCTCCACACGGACGAAGCCCTGGCTGTCACCGCAAATCCGATCCGTACGCTCCCCGAGCATCCCGTTCCAGACAACCTGGCCGTTGTAGATAGAATATGCTTTCAGCACACCGGTCGTATCACCAACCAGGATCTTGTCCCCGGACATGGCCACCTTGGTGTGGTGCAGCTGGGAGGAATCGGTGATGGGACCGGTTTTCCACAGCCGCTGGCCGTCAATTGCGTTGAACGCCCCGATGTGATCGAACGAGGTTCCCCCGGCAGTGTTGAGAAATCTTATCCAGCCGATCAGATCCATGACGCCGTCGCCGTTCACGTCGGCCAGCATGGGCTGTTTGTGACCGATCCACTGCATGTGCTCACCGAAACCCTGTCCCGTGCTGCCACCGGATCCAGGTCCGCCTGCCGGGATAAACCCCTCGAAAGCCTTGCCAAAGCTTCCGCAGGCCCGAAATACCGAGAACCCGCCGATTCCGAAGACCATGAATATCGGAATAAGGATGTAGATCAGCCAGGTCCAGCTGGCGCCGGTGTTGATCCTGATGACCGGTTGAACCGGCATCCCCGGAGTCCGGGTCGCAGGAGGGGGCTGGTCCTTTTTCTTCTTCTTGTCCTCTACCAGTGAAACGCTCCCGCAATACTCGCAGGTTATTTTGTCTGCTTCCGGGTTGATCTCCAGGCGCGCTCCACATTCGGGACATTTGGTTTTAACCAGCTTGGCCATGGTTCTTTCCTCTTGTTATGGATTGTCGAAACGAGACTATACCCCAAATGCAGGATTATTAATCCAGGAATGCGCCCAATGACAACATGATGAACGAGGTGGCAGACGAATCCTTTGCCAGCGAGCACCCGCAACCGCTGTTGGCCGGGTGGTAGAACGGTACGGCGGCCGGGCTCGTATCCGTGTCCTTATCGGAATCGGTGTCCGTGTCGGAATCCGTATCCGTGTCTGTGTCGGTATCCACATCCGAAAAAGAGAACGATCCGAAATAGGGAATGAAGTCGTGCTTGGAGACGGTAACTTTCATGGAAGTGCCTTCTTCGGGGGCGGGGCTCAGGGTGAAAGTGATCTGCCCGGCGGTGTCGGTGTAGGCGGTCTCGTGAATCTGATCCAGATCCCAGATGCAGACCAGGGCTTCCTCTACCGGATCGTCCGAAACGTCTGTGACGGATACATCGAATGTTTCGGTTCCAGGCGGTAGCAATTGTTCGTGATCGACGAAGAGCTCGGCCGGAGTTCTGGTCCACGGATCCAGGGATGGATCACCGAATACGTTGTACTGGTGGAAATACTCGTATGTCTGGCCGCCGCCCGAATAGTAGTCGTATACGTCCCAAAGGCCTTCGTTCAGCGCGCCCCTGATCATTGTGTATTCCCCGCCGAACCAGGCGTCGTACACGCCGCGCTGGAGGATGTCGTCCTCGTCCCACTGGGAGTTGATGGAAGAACCGAAGAACAGCACGCCCGCGTTCGGATGTGTTGTCCATGATTCGGCGAAGCAATCCTCCAGGAAAGCGCCCGTCAGGCAGGCGTACGATTGCACCACGGGATACATCTCCACATTTGTGAGGGACCAGAGATCGGGAGACTCTATCTGTGGACCGTCGTACCAGCCATCCGGGCTCCCGTGCCCGGAGAAGGTAAGCTGCGAGAGACCGGCGTTGATGTCGCCGATGACCTGGGTCGAAGTGGCGCTGTACGTGTCGGTGTACCGCCTGGAACAGGTGAAACCGTACGGGTCGAGCCAGGTATCAATGACGTAGTTGTGGGTTCCCTCGGAGATGTCGCTGTTGTCCGTCGACGCCATGAACGTGGCGTTGTTGATCCAGTCCGTGCCGCTCGACATGGAGAACATCGTGTAATTCACGGTCTTGGACACCAGCGTGGCCACTTCTGATTCGTTGTTGCAGGAGAATCGTCCCACGTACAGGTCCGGATGCCAGTCGCCGATCCCGTCCATGGTTGCGAAGGGCAGGTCGGTGGCGATACTTTCCCCGCCCTCCGTGAAGCAGGGGATCTGAGCTGTGTCCCCCACCAGGAGAACGAACGCAGGGGGAATGCTCCAGGTTTCGTAGGCCTCCTGGATGTAGTCGGCGATCGATTGGGCCGAGCTCGCCGGAATATCGGAGAGCTTTGTCATGGTTACCCGGTAACCCATTGTTTGTTTGAGAATCGCAAATCCGCCCATCTCATCCGCGAAATCGTCATGTGTAATGATCAGGTATCCCGACGGGATATCGAGAGTATCCTTGCCTCCCGACGCGAAGACTTCGTTGTTGAGAAATATTCTCGATGCGAAAGTGTCGAAATCGGGCGAAGCGAAACGCTCGAGTCGGCGTACGGTTTCATCCCGGTCACCACCCTCGAACGTGATTTTTATTTCGATGTGAGTCAGGTACCTGATCGCACCTGCCTTAGGGTTGTATCTGACCGGGAAGATCTCAACCTGAATGAAGCGGTGTGCCCGCACCTGCCCGGAGTCTGCGATCCGCGCCGCCGCGATCGGCAAGAACGAATTAACCTCGTAGGAAGATTCATCGAGTTCGAAGCGCATCGCCTCCCGCGCTCCCGGGATCTTGGGGACCGGTTGCTGGGTAGGAAAGATCCGATCCTCGAATCCCAGATCCGCCAGCGATACTTCCTCGTATCGCATTTCCACGATCTCGAGCACGGGTACTGCGGCCTGCGGGATCTCAAGGTGCTCTCGAAGAACAGGTAGTGAGGGAGCGCCGATGTCGGTAGTGGTCCCGCAGCGTGGAGTCGAGATTCGTGTGAAAGCCCCCTTGTCGGTCGTAACTCTTTCAGCGTCGAGGCCCGTAAAATCCACAGTGAAAACGGCCTCCTCGTATCCGGATTCGACGAGGGTTGTTTTGGGAGACGGATCCGCCCCGGTGGAACCCCAGGAGATCCACCCGGCTGACGATGCTGCAGGTGAGACAATCAGAAGGGCCGAGATAACGGCAAGAGCGGTAAGTGTTTTCATTGTGCGGCTCTCCTTGAGAGGTCAATCTCTATTAAACCATAAGACATTGCCGACCTGTTAACAAACCCTATACGCCCATCGTCAATTTCCTTATAGAATGCGCGTCATGAAGGAGCATTCGTGAACGAGAGCAGTCAGTTCGATGTGGCGATAATAGGTGGAGGCATCGTCGGCACCGCCACTGGTATGGCCCTTGGCGAGGCCGGCATCTCTGTGGTTATTCTGGAAAAGGAAGACCGCCTCGCCGCCCATCAGACCGGCAACAACAGCGGCGTCATCCATTCGGGACTTTATTACAAGCCAGGCACTCTGAAGGCCGATAACTGCGTGAGGGGCGCGAAACTGCTCTATCGTTTTTGCGAGGAGCACGGTATCGCCCACGAGAGGTGCGGGAAGATCGTGGTGGCCACCCGGGAGGAGGAACTCCCGTCTCTCGACGACCTCGAAAAGAGAGGGCAGGTCAACGGCCTCAATGGGCTACGGCGCATCGGTCGTGAGGAGATCGGCGAGCTCGAGCCACACGTCGCCGGCATCGCGGGGCTCCACGTTCCGGACACGGGAATCATCGATTTTGCCAGTGTGACCCGGACCTTTGCGCGCGTCGTAAAAGAACACGGTGGGGAGATCCGCCTGAGTAATCGGGTTGGGAAGGTGATTGTCGAGGAAGACGGGATCGTGCTGGAGACGCCTTCGGGCGTGGTTCGGGCAAGGAATCTGATCAACTGCGGCGGTCTTCAGTCCGACAGGATCGCGCGGATGTGCGGTGTGGATCCGGGTCTCAGGATCGTGCCTTTTCGCGGCGAGTACTATGAGATTGTCGCGGATCGACAGCACCTGGTTAAAAATCTGATCTATCCGGTTCCCGATCCCCGGTTTCCCTTTTTGGGGGTTCACTTCACGCGGATGGTATCCGGCGGGTTCGAGGCGGGCCCCAACGCAGTGCTGGCCATGAAGCGCGAGGGATACGGGCGATTCTCCTTTTCCATAAAGGATGTGGCCTCCTTCGCCTCGTATGGTGGTTTCTGGAGGATGGCCTGGAAGTTCTGGCGAACGGGATTTGGAGAGGTATGGAGGTCCCTCCGCAAGCGAGCTTTCGTGAAAGCCCTGCGCCGTCTGATTCCGGAGATCTCGATCGATGATGTCCGTCGGGGAGGTGTCGGTGTCAGGGCTCAGGCTCTTTTACCGGACGGCAAGCTGTGCGACGATTTTCATATCGTGGAGGCGCCCAGGATGATCCACGTGCTCAATGCGCCTTCACCGGCCGCCACCGCGTCCATCAGTATTGGCCGGGCGATCGCACAAACCGCAAAGAACAGCTTTGGATTGTAGGATTTTCCTGGAAAAGCCTACAGTGCATGTGATCAGAAGCTGGAGTAGCTGATCGAGTCCACACCCCATTCGTCAATGTTATATGTGTCCTCACCGGTGGCCAGGAACCTTATGTACGACGTGGTCGTGAGGCACGCAGCCGGTAGCGCGTTGGAATAGGACGTCCAGCCGAAGCTCAGGTCGGCAAAGTCGTCGCCGTCGGAATAGGTGGCCAGGTCATAGGCGGTGGAGCCATCGCCGGAGCACTGAACGATCAACTGCTCTCCCCCGTATGTCTCGGATTCCCAACTCATGTAGTCATCGAGCATTACCTGGTAGTTAACATAGACCGTGGTGCAATCGCTCAAATTCGACGCATAAGATGCCAGCATCATGGAATAGCTGAGAGTGGCTGGGGAATCGTCAAAGGACATGTACGATAGGCTGTCCCATAACCAGTTGCCGGCTGCGCTCCAGCCATCGTCGTTGCTGTTGAAGGTTCCGATGGTTACAGGCATGCTGCACATGCAATCCACGGCACAACTGACGACGGTCTCGGTCCCGTTGCAGCATCCGTCCCCGCAAGATGTGCCGCAGTCTATGGGACAGCTGCAGGTGGTCTCACTTCCGTCACAGATGGTATTGCCGCACGCATCCCCGGTGATGGTGATGTCGAGTGTGTACGGTCCGTTCCCGGTGGAGTACCCATCGGCGATGATATAATACGTGCCGCCGCCGGGCGATGTGTAATTGATTGTCTCCGGGTTGCCCGAATCATCACCATCCAGGCAACTTGCGGTCACGTTGGCGCAGTCGCTCACGATGTACAACGCTGCGTCGAAGTATGGGATCGTGTCCATGGACGCCGTGACGCTCTGACCCGTCCATAGTGTCACCTGCCACACCTGATCGCTGGATGCGGCTGAGTACCCGGTGCATCCGGAGCTGGTGGGATCGTAATCATTGGCAAGCCCTGTGGTATCTCCGTTGTAGGTGCCGCTTCCCGTTATGGTTTTTGCCGTGGCGCAGGTGTCACCGTCGGTATCGCAGTCAGCCGGGCAGCTGGCCGAGGTCTCGGTGGCCGAGCAATAACCGTCGCCGCAGTACTCGCAGCAGACGTTGGTGCTGGTGCACGAGTACTCGCTGTGGACGGTACCGCTTACGCCGCTGCAGGTCGCCGCGCTGGTAACGCATAAGTAGGGGCATGGCGGCAGCGTCTCGCAAGTATTCGAGCCGTTGCAGAACTCGTTAGCTTCGCAGTCCAAGTTGTCGATACACTCCACGCAGGCGGTGGTGGAGCCGTAGTCAAGGCAGAGCCAGCTGCCGCAATTGCTGCAACCGGCGCCGCATCGCGTGTCCTCGTCACAGTAGTCGCAGGCAGAGCCGACGCAGCTGTAATAGGACGGGCACGGGGTAGTGCAATCTCCGGGGCAGCTGCAGTAGTTCTCACTGCCGGTGCAACACCCGTCGCCGCAACTGTCCGGGCAGTCGGTCGGGCAATTACAGGCGGTCTCGTCGCACTCGCAGGTGAAGTCGCCGCAGATGGCAGCGGAGGTGCCCCCCGCACAACTCCCCAGGGAATCGCATGTAGTCCCGGTCGTGCATGGATCGCTGTCATCGCAAGGATCGCCCGTGTTAATTGTTACCGC
>JAUVDV010000185.1 GCA_030595125.1 Deltaproteobacteria bacterium | reverse complement strand
TGCTGTCTCGGGAAGTTTCTTCGATGGTCTCTTCTTGGGATAACTTCTTGAGTTGCTCATGCAGACCAATATACCACACATGCCATATACTTCAAACTATGCTTCGGGTAGAAAAGCGACACCCTCCGGGCCTACGGAGGGCCATGCTCCGGATCTTTGGAGTTGGCCCCCGTATAGATGACGAACAAAACGATTACCTTTTTTTCATGACAGGTCAGAAGAACTTCCCGGCGAGGGTGTCTGCCAATAGCATTCCGTTGGAAGTTGGGACGATTGTTTCACCCTCGAATCGTGCGTGACCCTGGTTGACGATATCTTCGGCGATGCGGCGCCAGCGTTTTACGATTTCCGGAGCAAGGTCACGGGATACGCGCTCGATATCGACTCCCTCCCTCGTGCGGAGGCCGAGCATTACGAGTTCACGGGCGTGGTCCAGGGGTAGGATGACTTCGCGTTGCGCCGGCTCGCCGTTCATGTATTTTCCCACATCGCTGCTATTGACCAGGCGGATCATCAGATCGCCGCCCGAATCAAATCCGTGGGCGCCGGCCCCGAGGCCGACATAGCTCCCCCCCGACCAATAATGTCTATTGTGTACGCTCTCATGGCCGGGTCGGGCATAGCTGGACACCTCGTAGCGCTCCATGCCCTCCTTTTCCAGCTGCGAGCCCGCCGCGAGCCACAGGTCCGCCATTGCGTCCTGATCGGGCAACGCCGGATCCAGATCGGCGGCTCTACGTCCCAGCGGGGTATCGGGCGCGACGGTCAACTCGTAGGCCGATACGTGATCCGGGCCGAGCTCACATACCATGCGGATCTCCCGTGCCAGGTCGTCGCAGGTCTGGCCCGGCGTTCCGTAGATGAGATCGACGCTCACCGAGCGCGCGCCACTGCCGCGGGCCATCTCTACCGCCCTCGCCGCCGCTTCGGTATCGTGCCGCCGCCCGAGCCACCTCAGACGATCGTCGTCCATGGCCTGAACACCCACGGAGAAACGACTCACCCCCGCACCCACCAGCCGCCTGAACCACTCGTCGTCCGCGTCACCCGGGTTGAGCTCCACCGTCACCTCTGAAACCTTCGCCCCGCCCGCAAGCGCGCGAATGAGTCGTTCGAGATCGGCGGCGGGCCACAGCGAGGGCGTTCCGCCTCCGAAGTAGACCGACAAAGGCTCGCGTTCCACGCCGGCCATTTTGCAACCGCTCCACTCCTCCAGCAGCGCTCCCAGATAGCGCTCCGTCGGTATGACATCCACATCCATGGACACGAAATCACAGTACGGGCACCTCCCCTTGCAAAACGGAAAATGGACATATATTGAGAATGCGCTCATCTTGTTCAGAGTAACAAACTGAAGAGAAACGATAAACGAAATGGCCTTGAGAACCGTCACCGCATTGGTGCTGTGTCCAAACTCCGCACCCGGTGAGGGAGTGGAACGCAAGATCGCCGGCCTGACCGTCGGTGAGCGGCTGCTGCTCGCTCTTTCCATCGAAGGGGTCGGCAGGGTGGCGTTCGTCGGCGACGGTCCTCGCCCCGTGTCGTCCCGAGCCGACATCGAGATATTCGACGCGGACAGCGACAAGCCTCCGGACGAGCCGTTCTGGCTGCTCACCTCGGACACGGTGTTCGATCGAGCGATGCTTCGGGAAGATAACGAACCCGACCTGGATCTTCCACTCCGCCTCCTCGATCCGCCCGCCTGGAAAGCCATAGTTGAAGACCCGAACGGATGGCTGGCTCTGACCGATCAGGGCCGCGCAACGGATGGCAGTCGGTTCGCCATTCGCGTCACCGATAGAGCGATGGCCTCGGCCGCGCAACGGTCTCTGCTGCTGTCGCTAAAAAAAGATGCAGATGGCTTCGTGTCGCGCCATATCAACCGCAAGATCTCCCTTTTCATCACCAAATACCTGGTGCGTACCGGCCTTGCGCCCAACCACTTGACGGTGTTCATCATGCTCCTGGGCGTGGCGTCCGGCGTGTTCGCCGCCCTGGCGGATCCCTGGTGGATGCTGGTCATCGCCGGTTTTCTTTTTCAGGCTCAGTCGGTGCTCGACGGATGCGACGGTGAGATCGCCCGCATCACTTATCGCTTCTCACACACGGGCCAGTGGATGGACACCATCGGTGACGATCTGTCCAACTGGGCGTTCACCATCGGCCTGGCGATCGGTCAGGCGCGCATGATGAACCTGCCGTGGCTCTACGTGGCCGGAGGATACGTCCTTGTGGCGCAGCTCTGGGCCGCCGGCATCATGTACCAGCGTTTGATAAAGATGGGCACCGGCGACCTGCTCGCCATACCCAACGCGGTCACCGGAAGCGAGTCCACCGGTCTGCTCGGACGGATCATCAAGGTTCTGCACGTCATGTCCAAGAAGGACACTTTCGTCTTTATCACGGCGATCATGGCCGCAGCCCAGATCCCCCTGGTGGCGTTCGTGGCGATAGGGTTCGGATCCACCGGGATGGCCATCGGGCTCACCGTCAACGAATACCGGTTGAGGAAATCGGGGGTCTAAAAGTTTGTCGGAGTCATCCAAAATGCTGGCCCGGTTTCTGGACAGCCTCAGGGATCCATTTGTCTTTATAGATACTGACCACGTTGTCCGTTATCTCAACAAGGTTGCCCTCGAACGACACGGCGAAGAGCTTCTGGGCACCTCCATCTTCGACTGCCACAACGAGAAATCCAACAAGATGATCCGCGAGATCTTCTCAAAGATGGCCGACGGCCTGGAAGAAGAGCTCATCACCGACAATGAAAAGTACCGGATCTACATGCGGGCCGTCCGTGACGAAAAAGGCAAGCTGATCGGCTACTACGAACGGTATGAACCGCCAAACTAGAGAAGTTCATCCGAATCCAGCCGTGTTCACATGAACCGTCTCCCAGAAACTAACGATCCGACCCACGTACCGCGCCCTTATGAGGGCGCGGTCAGGATGACCTACTTCTCCGTGAAGTCAGGGGGAGCTACCGGCCAAGCCCGGAGTTTTTTATCAACATATTCCGCCACACTTCTGGCAAATCGGCATTCTTAGAGCCATGATGTGGGATTTTAAAAACTGAAGCTATACCTCCTGGACGTAGGTTTGAATCAACAATAGCCGCCCATCCATGTCTTTTGTCGGGGGAATTTTCAAGATCAGAGCCAAGAAGCAGGCAAATATCTCCGACCTCAAGCCAA
>JAUVDV010000093.1 GCA_030595125.1 Deltaproteobacteria bacterium | reverse complement strand
GTCGTCATCCTCGGTTTCCGACACCGTTGGAACGGTGATGTCCAGCTTGATGCCGCCTTTTTCTCCGGTGGAATTGTCGTTGGGAATGAAGCGGACCTGGGTCGTTACCTCCAGGGAGATCTTGGAGAGCATCTTTGCGAGCTCTTCGGAGAGGTTGGTCTTTTCCAGAAAGAGGCGCGTCTCGCGAGCGATTATACCCACCGCCGCCTGTTTGGTTTCGTCGACCTGGGATACCATGTGGGCGGCGATCTCCTTGGGTAGTTTGAATTCGCCCATCAGGGACTTGAGGCGACCGTCTTTCAACACCGACTCCACGCCGGCCTCTATGCGTCGCTTGAAGCCCTCGGGCACCATCTTTTCGAGAAGAGATTCGTCGTCGTGATCCGCTGGAGAGGAGTCGTTTTCTTCTCGTTCGGGGTCGTGCTTGGGGTCGTGCTGGTCAGGCATGGTTCCTCCCTCAAGATATGGTCGGTTGCGGTGCGATCGGCTGACTCGGAGGCGGGGGCTTCGGCGCGGGTGTCGCGGGCGGCGGCGCGGCGGGCGCCGGAGGAGGAGGAGGAGGGTTGAGTGGTTTTGGGGGCTGCGATTTCGGTCTTTTGATTTTCTTTTTCGGTGGGGCGGGATAATTGAGCGGTCTTCCGCTTTCGGCCTGTGCTTTCATGCGAGCCACTCTGTTTCTGATTCGGACGGGATCGCAGCTGAACACAGTGACTCCAACTCCCGTTCCGCCGCCGCCGCCACCGGACTCGCCCCAGGTATGGGCCGAGTGAAGCACGCATCGCCTGAGCCCGTGATCGTAGAAGACGGTGTACAGGGGGGTGCTGTGTATGGGTTCCAGCAGGGGGTCTTCAGTGGCCGCCTTTGAGAAATAGTCCTGGGAGTCCATGGGGGAATGGCACGCCGTCAGGATAAGGAGCGCGCCCCCCGTCGCCAGCAGCAGTATCTTATACCGAGCGCACATCCGATTCATTTTTCGACAGCTTCGCATGGTTTGGTATCCATCGATTCGGTTTGAGATGTGAAGAATACCAGAGCATCCGGGAACTATGAAGGAGTTTTGCTTGTTGCGGGGGCAAGGGGGATTTCGTCTCTTTGATTGGGCCTGGTTTGACCTGTATGGCTGGGGTTGACTTGTAGGGCTGGGGTTCATCCCCAGCCGCCCCGCTCATGGTTGGGACTCCTCTATCGATTCATCATACAGATGTTCGGGGGTCAACCCGTAGAACTTGAGCAAATTGCGACCGCACCAGGGACAATGCTGGATCGGAACCCGTGTACCAATGGTAATAGGGAAGCCGAGATCAGGAATGACACCGTTTGACAAGGCAGCGCGATCGGAAGATGTAACAGAACTCATCGCAATCCAGAACGAGGGGAACTTGGAGGCATGGCTCGGAGGTTCAGCGATGACATAGATTGTGCGGCCATGCCTCTGATCAAATGTGTGCTCGAACGCATCGCAACACCATTTCTTATTCATCATCATCTCCAAGTCCCAACAGTTACTCTCCAATAGTGATTTAAAGAAGAGTAGCAGGAAGCGGGGATGATTTACATGTTCACCTGCCCCTTCCGATTGACACTCAATCTATTTTGGGCCGAATCCCGGCGTGGGTTGCAGCTGCACTGTAAAAATGGAGAAAATGCCGATAACGATCGGGTTTCTGATGGTTTGGAACCATTAAAATGCCGATCCGGATCGGGTTCTCGATGGTTTCGGTGATCAAAAAGGCCGATCGTGATCGGGGTCTCGATGGTTTCGGTGATCGAAAATGCCGATCGTGATCGGGGTCTCGATGGTTTCGGTGATCGGAAATGCCGATCGTGATCGGGGTGTTTATTGGTTTGGGTGGTCAGAAATGCCGATCGTGATCGGGGCCTGGATGGTTCAGGAGGTCGGTGCGGCGGGTTCGGCGGGGGGGTTGTCGTCCGGTTTCGATTTTTCCACCGCGGTCATCAGGGGTTGGAGAATATTGGTCGTGGTCTTTTCATCGATCTCCGCGATCTCCAGGACGTTCAGGAAGGCGCTGACGACGCGGATCCATTTGTGACGAGCTTTCAGGGTATCGGATCTGGTCACGGTCGCTTTGTCGCCGTCCTGCTCGGCCAGCCTCACTCTCTTGCTCTCCACGTTTCCAAGATCGTTGCCGGCCACGATGAACTTATCGACGGCCTGCTCCAGGTTTCCTCCCAGGCAGGGGATGGAGCGGAGGTCTTTTCTGAGATCAGCGTCCAGACGACCTTCCAGAAGCTTCGCCTCGCCGGATTCTTCCCAGTAGGTCATCTTGACGATGCCTGTCTGCCTGGGAAAGATGACGCTCTTGAGCTTCTCACACATCGCTTTCTCTTCTTGAGCCTCTGCGAGGAGCGCGTTGCTCTCCAGGCCGCCGAATATCCCCCGTGCCCAATTGTCGAACATGACATCAAGTTCCCCGGCTTGAACGCTCAGCTCCTTGAGCTCTTTTTCAAGCGCGCCCTGCGCCTCGCCCGTAAACTGCATTTCGAGCACGCCGTTGTGGACCTCGTCCAGCGGGCCCATTATGCCGGACAACTCAACGATTCCTTCGAGGACAGGACGCTGTTTGCCCGCATCGGTCCACTCTCCGGAAATGCCCGCCATCGATTGATTCGACAAATGCTTCAAGGTGATGCCCATCTCAATCTCCTTTTCTTCTGTAGGTTTTTGTATCGAAAATGAGGCCGAAGCGTAGGCTCGTGAATTCCTTGTGTCAATAATTAGGATGCTTGGATTTTTGGTGAGGTGCCAGAATCTACGGGGGACAATTCCCCGGCACCGGGGTGCATGAATCGGCGAGGTTGTCGTGGACTTCTATTGTTGCGGGTTCGCTGGTAAGTTGGTCAAGCAGCTCACATACCTCGCAATCGGGAAGGGCGGGGTTATTGATGATATGAAAATCATCGTCCTCAAACAAATTACTGCCGTCCACCGAGGTGAGGCAAATCAAGTCGCTCAGGTCGGTGTACGACGTGTCTTCGTTATCCAATTCTTCCAGGAAATATTCGACATGAAGGTCTCCCGAGATCGAGGTGTATCCCGCGATGTCTGCGCCATCCGATTGTGGGCTGATCCTGAAATTGCCGCTGTACTCTCCCAGGTTGCACTCGACCGGCCCGGCATCTCCACCCAGGCTGCCGACGTGATGACAACCGAACACCAGCATGATCGCAAGCACCAGGGTCAGTAGAAGATTCCTGATGCCGATCATCGCGCCCTATCCCCCATCTTTCAACGACGCGACAAGTCTATTCAGGTTTTCGAGTTCGTTCTCGAGGCTCCTGGTGTGCTTTCGTTCCTGCGCTCGTTTTCGCCTCTGGTCTTCATGGACGACAAACCACACGAGGGACATGGCAGCGAGGCCGACTACAAAGCTCACGAGTATTATCGCAGAGACGGTGGTCTCGAACGCCGCAGCGCTGGGTTCGGGGTTCCAGGGGGCGGACGGGATATTGATGGCCACCCACGCGTCATTGGCGATGAAAAAAAACAGCGCGAAGATCCCCACTACGGCGCCGGCAATTGCGGCAACCAGGGCTTTGAGACGCGGCGTCCCTGTTTTTGAAAACGTTTTCATTTCTGGTTGGATCCCATTTTTTCGAAGAACGGAACCAGCGTCCTGTAGGTTTCACCCATATGCTCGGGCATGACCCGCGCGTCCGCCAGCAGGGGCATGAAGTTGGTGTCGCCGTCCCAGCGAGGAACGATGTGAATGTGAAGGTGATCCGCGATTCCCGCGCCGGCAGCTTTCCCCAGGTTCATTCCCATATTCAGTCCTCCGGGTTTCAGGGCTTCCTTGAGGGCGGCCTGCGCCTTCACCACCAGTTCGAAGAAAACGGACTGCTCTTTTTGGGTCATTTCTTCCAGGTTGGACAAGTGCCTGGTGGGGACGACCATGATGTGACCATGGGTATACGGATAGCGATTCATTATCACGAAGGCCTCCGGACACGCCGCCAGAACCAGGTTCTCTTCTCCCCGCTCGCAGCTGTCCTCGCACGCTTCGCAGAACACGCATTTCTCGGATTTCGGCCCAAGGATGTAATCCATTCTCCACGGAGCCCACAGGGTCTTGCTCATATCATTTTCCTCGAAGTCGTTATGGCTAATGCCAAATTGTCGGCAAAGCATTATACTTCGGCTTTGTAGATGTTGAACAAAGTAATTACATACGGTTTCCTGTCGGCGCTGGCGCTCCTCGCGCCACGGATAGTTGCGGCGGATAATCCCGGCGAAAGATCCGTCCGATGGATCGTTCAAATGGACCGACCGTCTCTCGTGGAGGCTGTCCGCGAAGGGTCGATATCCGTTTCCCGAACGCGGGGCGGCAAGATCGATTTCGAGAGCGACGAAGCAAAAAAATGTCTCTGGCACCTTTATGAGGGCCATGCCGAAATCCGCAAGAAAATCCACAAGAACTGGCCAAAAGCCAATGTGGAGCATGAGTACTATATCCTGTTCAACGGCCTTGTGGTATCCGGCGTTTCCAGCCAGGATCTGGAGCGCCTCCCCGGGGTGAAATCAGTAACGCGAACGGATACCATTCTCTACACCCCAACCCTGGACGCGACCCTGGACATGATCGGCGCGAGTGACTTCTGGCAGAGCCTCGGAGGACAGGGGTCCGCAGGGGAGGGTGTACGCGTTGCGGTCATCGACACGGGGATAGATATTCTCAATCCGTTCTTCGATCCGGCGACGTTCTCAATGCCGACGGGGTATCCGGTGGGAGAAACCGCATTTACCACCGCGAAAGTCATCGCGGCGCGAGCGTATTTCCGCTCGGGCGATCCTGTCGATCTGGAAAAGGACACCGAGGATCCGATGGATCATGGAGGTCACGGCTCCCACTGTGCGGGTATCGTGGCGGGAAATATGGACACGGTCTTCGACCTTTCCGGTACGCCGGCGACGGTGAGCGGCGTGGCCCCGCGCGCCTACCTGATGAACTACAAGGTCTTCTATACCGCCGAATCGGGCCAATCCGGAGCGTACGATCCGGAGCTCATGGCCGCATTCGAGGACGCAGTTGCCGACGGCGCAGACGTCCTTTCGTGCTCATGGGGCGGGCCCGACGACATGGTGGAAGGTACGGCGGCGTCGGTGGTGTATACCTCGGCGATCGACGCGGGCGCCGTGGTGGTCTTCGCGGCGGGAAACGAGGGCAGCGGGCCGGGTACGATATCCCATCCGGGCACCCTGCCGGACGTGTTGACCGTCGGATCGTTCGACGCGGGGCGGTACTTCGCCGGACTCGTGGACGTGTTGACCCCGGCTCCCGTGCCTGCCGACCTGGCAGGTATGCCGGCTATCAAGGGCAATATCAGTCCTTCCTTCGATGACGATCCGGTCGGGCCGCTTCCGGTTATCTCGGCGAGGACGGCGGGCGGGGGAACTAATAACGACGCATGCCTCGCCTTCCCGTGGGACGCCTTCGACGGAGCCATTGCGCTCATCGAAAGAGGAAACTGCACCTTCTCCTCCAAGGTGACGAACGCATACCTGGCCGGGTCGACTGCGGTGATCATCTTCAACAACGTTGACCACGCCGATCCAATGACAATGGGCGGCGATTCGGTTCCGATCCCGGCGGTTCAGATCGGGAACATCGACGGGATCGAGTTTGAGAAATGGGTCATCGACAATCCCGGAGCAACAGCGACCATAAACGATGGGATGCATTCCTACTTCGGGGCCAACTCGATAGAGGACATGGCGGGATCTTCTGCGCGCGGCCCCACGGACGACCCTCTACTCAAACCGGATATTGTGGCGCCGGGAGTGAGGGTGCTGTCCGCACAGGCGCATTCGGTGGGCAATAGCGGAGATCCGTGGGGTTTGAAGTCGGGGACATCCATGGCTACTCCCCACGTGGCCGGCGCCGCAGCGCTGGTAAGGCAAAAATATCCGGACCTCTATCCTAGGGAGGTGCAGTCCACGCTCACGGGGAGTGCGCGCCTGCCCGACAGACGGTACTTTCGGATACTAAGCATCGGCGCGGGACTGATGGATTTGACGACGGCGTCCGATGCGCTGTCCTTTGCAGTCCCCTGCGCCTTTTCATTTGGGGAAGGGCATGCGGGAACGCTCTTTCAATCGACCGTGCAGATCGGCGGACCGTTCGCGACTGACGGCGATGTGGAGATGGAGTGGCATCACCTCCAGGATTTTTTCGATCCTCCGGTGGTTCCGATGGACGGAGAAACGATCGTGTTGACGGACGGCGCGCTGAGCGTGGCCGTACAGACGCCCCTCGATGCTCCGGCCGGGGAGTATACCGGGTTCGTGCTGCTCGAATCAGGGGACCAAAAAGTGACCATCCCCTACCATTATCGCGTGTTTCCGCCCCTGGAATACGAGCTCATGCTGCTGGACATGTCCTTTCGTTCTCCCGAGGACAAGACGTTGCTCGATCTGTACACCGACATGGCGCAGGAAGCGGGGCTGGCATACACGGTGTACCAGCTGCACGATGGGATCGCCGCGCCCCCGCTCGAAGAGCTTCTCCGTCATTTTGTGGTTCTGGTTTTCACCGGTGACGACCAGGTGTCCCACAAGGGCACGATCGCAAAGCACACCTTTGACGCTCTTTCGACATACGCATCGAAGGGCGGAAACATCATCATAACGGGGCAGGGGCCCCTGAGGGGAAACGAGCACAACAGGATCGACGGGTTCATGGGAGGCGTGACGAGCGGGTCCTTCCCGCTCTTCGATCAGTACACCCAGGATGTGGTGGAACTAGAAGATTATCTGGTACACCCCATCGACGGGGCCCCCTCCATGGTGGAGATGCCTCTCGACATCGGTCCGCAGACCGATGGAATCGGGAATCTGGTCATGGCAGGTGAACTCGGGTTGATGATGGGGCCGGGGCTTCCCGATATTTTTGTGAAACAGTTCCTGCAAATGTACGGCGATCCTTTCGGGGGAGGAGTCGGGACAATGGGTGTGCTCTTTGACCCGTATCTGGGATACGGCGAGTACACGGAGATGGAGACTCTGAAATATCGTTCAGCGCTGTTGAGTTTCGGTCTGGAGAGGGTCGGCAGCGCTACTTCGTTGACGTCCGGGCGTCAGGAGCTCTTCGAGTCGTTGATGTTATGGGTTACCGAACGGATCTTCTTGTCCATTTCGGCCACAACCACGGACAGATATCTCATCCTCGACGCGGACTACACCGGCGGCCCCCTCGAAAGCCTGGAGATCGATTTCGGTGATGGATCGGATCCGTCTTTCCACGATGCCGGGACGGTATATTACGAGTACGATGAGTTGGGCGAATACACCGTCGAAGTTCTAGCCCGGGCGTCCATGGGCGCCGCGGATATCGAGAGGGTGCAGATCGATCTCACCGAGGTGCAACAGCCCGTTGAGACGGACGCCGGGCCAGGGCAGTCGATCCCTTTGAGCGAGGAAATAGAGCCTCGATTGCGTGATTGCGGGTGTGAGCAGGTAGGGCGCGGTGACAGGGACGAGTCGTTACTTATCCTTCTTCTTCCACTTTTTCTTCTTCTTTTCTTTTGACTCTTTTTTTACTTCTTTTCCCTCTTCGCCCTCTGGAGCCGTTTTCCCGAGTCGTTGCCCAGCCAGCGTGACCTCTTCGTCCTCGTCGTAGACGCGAACGCGGATGGACCTGGAGAGATGTCGGTAGCTGGTGAGGATGTAGGTGTCTCCCGATTTTTTCCCCACGAGTTTGACGTAGGCGCGGTTCCGCTTGGGGTCGTTCGCCGGATCCTGTACCTGCTCCACCGAGACGATTGTGGGGTCCTCGCTGGCCCACTCGGGTATCATACCCTCGATGTAGGCGCCTTTTTCGCTCTGAACCCAGGAGCAGACATTCTCCTTGACCTGACCGGTCCACAGACGGAGTTTCTCGTGAGACAGCTCTATTGCGCTGGGGATCTTAACCCTGACGGGAACGTCGAGCTTGATGTCAGTGCCGACGATTTCGATCTCCACGTTCGCCTCGCCGGAGGCCTTCGCCTCGATCTTGCCGTCCTGCTGACCGAGCCTGATGATCTTGGTGTCGGTCGAAAAATAGACCACTTCAAGGCCCTCGGTGATCTTGTCGCCATCCGCATCCAGGATGGAGATCTTGATCTGATCCTCGGCGCCGGCCTCGTCCAGAATGTAGGTCTCTTTCTCCGCCTTGATCTCGACAGGTGTGGGCGAGCATCCGATCGCGAAAAGAGCTATCAATGGAATCAGGACTAAAGCCATGGTCGCTTTCATTTAGGTGCCTCCCCCTTTGTCTTCTTCTTTATGGTCAATGGTTTGCCCATCGGAGCGTTGATTCCGCTGACCCCTCGGCCTCCTCGTCGTTTGCCCTTGTTTCGCATGTGGGGCTGTCTTCCCGGGAGGCGGTTCGAGATGGTGTAACGGATGTCCACTTCGGGCTCGTCCGGATCACCGGTGAGGACCTTCATCACATGCCTTGAGGGCTTGCTGTAGTCACCCTTGGGATCCGCTACTTTCGTTTTGACGACGACCTTCTTGCCCTTGGGAACGGCAATATCGATTGCCAGAAGGCCTTCCGGATCTTCGACCTTCTTGATGTGAACGTTCTTTCCTGATCGCGACGAGAACACTATTTCTCTCTCGACGTAGCCTTCACCTTCCCTGTGGAAGTAGAGGCTTTTCGTGTACTGAAGATCGCCAACGATATTGATCCGCGCCGGAATCTTGGCGCTCTCTACGTCGGAGCCGGTGAAGCGCACCTCGATGTTGCCCATCACGCGCCCGACCTTCCTGGTTCCCTTGAACGTGATCTCCCAGGAGGAGTTGGACGCGAGATCGCCGTCCGTTTTCTTGAGAACGAAACGATCGTCATCGGCCTTGACCTCGACGACCTTGATCTTCTCGGGTTCTCTGACCGTAATCTTGAACTCGCGCGTTGCTTTCTCGTTCTTGCCGAGTTGGCCGAAAGAGAGATGCCTCGGGGTGACTTCCACGTCCACGATGACTTCGCCCTCGATGTTCAGGAAGAACGTCGGTTGCTCGGTGTCGTTGGAGATTACGCTGATACGCTTCTTGAGCGCACCGGAACGGCCTCTCGTGTTGACGGTTACCTTGATTTTACCTTCCCCGCCCGGGGGAATCGCGTCCGTCGAAACGACGGTCGCTGTGCAACCTCACGAGCCTTTGGCGCGCTCGATAATCAAGTCCGCCTTGCCCTCGTTCTTCACCTTGAAGACGTGCTCGACTTTCTTTCCCTGCTTGATCTGTCCAAAGTTGAAGGCGGGCTGCGCCGATGCGATCTTGGGAACCAATGTGGCGTCCGCCGTTGCCGACGGTTCGCCGGCCGACGCGTCCTTCTTTTCTGCGTCCGCATTGTCCCCGCCGCAGCAGCAGAAGCAGATCGCGGCTGCAAGACAGAGGACGGCAACACCGGAGAGTTGTTTTGTTCTCCTTGTCATCTGGTCTTCCTCCCCGGGCGATGTGGCCGCCCGAAAGTTATAGATTGTTGTTGTCAGGCTTCTAATTTACTTCGTCGGAGGTGCCCCGGACAGCGGGTTTGTCGGCGGTTGCCGCCCCGGAGTCCGTCGCGCCCGCGGTACCGGCGTCCGATTTGGCCGTTGGCAGCGCAGCCTCAACGTTCTTTTCCTGATCGGTCTCTCCCGCGGGAGATTTGCGCGAAAGACCCTCGATGTCCACTTCCTCGCCCTGCCGATCCACTTCTTCGAGCGCTCGTTTCTCGAGGCTTGTGCTCTTGGAGGAAGAGAAGAAGGCCAAGGATAGTGAAGTGATCATGAACAGGGCCGCGACTATGCCGGTCGCTTTTCCGATAAATGAACCGGCTCCACGTGGCCCGAAAATGGTGGAGCTGCCGCCGCCGCCGAAAGCAGCACCCATCCCCGCGCCCTTTCCGGTCTGAAGCAAGATGACCAGAATGAGAAACAGGCAGAAGATCACATGTAACACTGTCAGAAGAGTAATCATGGATTGGGTTTCTAACCTTCGACTTCTATGTATGTCAAGAAGGTTCCAAATTGAAAACGAGGTCAGGCGCCGGCGATTATCCCGAGAAAAGAGTCGGCTTTGAGAGCGGCGCCGCCCACAAGTGCTCCGTCGACGTCCGGTTGCGACATCAATTCGGCAGCGTTGTCGGGTTTTACGCTCCCTCCGTACTGGATGCGCACCGCGTCGGCAACGTTCCGGTCGAAGATTTCGGCCACAAGGTTGCGAATGAATTTGTGAGCGTCCTGAGCCTGGGCTGTGGTGGCGACCTTTCCCGTTCCGATGGCCCACACCGGCTCATAGGCGATGGTGACATTTTTCATCTGGTCGGAAGCAAGCCCTTCGAGACCGGCCCGGATCTGGATATTCAGGCGTTTCTCGGTTTCGTTTGCTTCCCTCTCCTCGATCAGCTCGCCCACGCACAGGATCACATTCAGACCTTGTTCGAGGAGAGCTTCGAGTTTTTTGCGAATGATCTCATCGGATTCCATGAGGACATGGCGTCGCTCGGAGTGTCCCACCAGGGCGAAACCGCAGCCCGCGTCGGCGAGCATTCCGGCCGATATTTCGCCGGTGAAGGCGCCGGATTTCTCGAAATAGACATCCTGCGCGCCGAGGTGAACGTTGCTTCCCTCTATGACACGGGCGACCGCCGGTATGGCCAGGAACGGCGGGATTACCGCCACCTCGACCCCCGTATTTTTGGTCCCGCCGTCGACCAGGGCCAGGGCCAGTTGCTCGGCCTGCTCGATGGTCATGTTCATTTTCCAGTTACCGGCGATGTATGGTTTGCGCATTTTCAAGCCTCCGAATCCAGGGCAATGATGCCCGGTAGAACTTTGCCTTCGAGTAGCTCCAGGGATGCCCCGCCTCCGGTGGAGATGTGGTCGAACCCGGCACCGAGTCCGGAGCGCTTGACCGCTGCAACTGAATCGCCGCCGCCCACCACTGAGAAGGCCGACGAACCGGCGATGGCCTTGGCGATTTCTGTGGTGCCCGTGGAGAACTGCTCCTTTTCGAACATTCCCATTGGACCGTTCCAGAAGATTGTGCCCGCCCGCCCCAGTATTTCCTTGAAGGCGACGCTGCTTTTGGGTCCGATGTCGAACGCGACCATGCCATCGGGGATCTCCGAGGCCTGAACAATCTGCGTGGCTGTAGAGTCGGGATTGTCGGCTGCAACCATATCGGTCGGCAGAACAATGTTCACGTCTCTGGCCTGCGCCCTCGCGAGCAGATCGCGGGCCAGTGGGAATTTGGACTCCTCGACCAGGGATTTTCCTACGGACCCGCCGGTGGCGGCGACGAAGGTGTTGGCCATCGCTCCACCGATGATGAGGATGTTCACGCGTTCGAGCAGATTTTCGATTATCCCGATCTTGCCCGATACTTTTGCGCCGCCGAGAACAGCGATGTACGGTCTTGCGACATCTCCGAGCAAGGCGCCCAGGGACTGGATCTCCTTTTGCATAAGGAACCCTGCGGCCCTGTCTCTGACGATGGACGGGACGCCCACGGTGGAGGCATGAGCGCGGTGTGCGGTTCCGAAGGCGTCGTTGACGTAAATGTCTCCGAGGGCGGCGAGTTCCTTGGCCAGATGGGGGTCGTTTGCGGTCTCGCCGACGTGGAACCGCAGATTTTCGAGCAGGACCACCTGTCCGTCGCGCATATCTCGAATCACTTGCTTCGCACCATCCCCGACGCAGGAATCCGTCAGGGTGACCTCGCCCACGTCGAGGATTTCGGCCAGCCGCATTGCGACCGGTTCGAGGCTCAGGTTGGGGTCTGGCTTGCCCTTTGGCCTGCCGAGGTGGCTCATGAGAATAACTCTCGCTCCGGCATCGAGGAGATAGTTGATGGTCGGCATCGCCGCCCGGATCCTGGTGTCGTCGCTGATCGTGCGGCCGTCGAAGGGCACGTTGAAGTCCACCCTGACCAGGACTTTCCGTCCCTCGATGTTCAGATCGTCGAGGCTGGAGATTCTGGATAAGTCCATGTCTACCTCAGCATCATCGCGGCCATGTCGATCATCCGGTTGGAGTATCCCCACTCGTTGTCGTACCAGGAAAAAACCTTGATGCTCTTGCCGTTGATCACCTGAGTCAGCTGGGTGTCGACGATGGAGGAGTGGGGGTTGCCCAGGAAGTCGATGGATACGAGATCCTCATCCGAGCACGCGAGAATACCTTTCAGCTCGCCTTGCGAAGCCGCCTTCAGAGCGGCGTTGATCTCCTCTGCGGTGGTGTCCTTCGAGACATTGGCGGTCATCTCGACGATCGAGACGTTGGAAGTGGGCACGCGGATTGCCAGCCCGTCGATCTTGCCTTTCATCTCGGGCAGCACCAGTCCGACCGCACGTGCGGCGCCGGTGGTGGTGGGGATCATGGAGACTGCGGCGGCGCGAGCGCGGCGCATGTCCTTGTGCGGCTGGTCCAGGATCATCTGATCGTTGGTGTAAGCGTGGATGGTGGTCATCTGTGCATCGACAATGCCGAGTTTGTCATTGATGACCTTTACAACCGGAGCGAGGCAGTTGGTTGTGCAGGATGCGTTGGAAACCACGTCGGGCTGGTTTTTCTTGTACTCTTCATCGTTGATTCCCATGACATAGGTCCCGTCGAGATCCTTGCCGGGGGCGCTTACGATTACCTTGCGGGCGCCGGCCTCGATGTGCTTGCCCGCAGTGGCCTTGTCGCGGAAAAGACCCGTGCACTCCATGACCAGGTCCACGCCGAGTTCCTTCCAGGGAAGGGCGGCGGGATCGCGCTGGGCAAAAACAGGGATCTCCAGGCCGTCAACGATCATACCCTTTTCTCCCAGTGAGACTTTGCCCGGGAAGATGCGATGGACGGAATCGTACTTGAACATGTGCGCCAGCATCTCGGGGCCGGCGATGTCGTTGATTGCGGCGATCTCCATATCGGAGTTGCCTCCTGCGGCCAAGATCCTGTGCACACAACGACCAATGCGACCGTACCCGTTGATTGCGATTTTCTTTGCCATTATACGACTCCTTTTTTTCTGCGAGGAACCGCCCCCTTTTTGGGCGAATTCCGGGATAGACAAATCCTTCTTACGTCCACTGATAAGAGGCGTCAAGCGAAGTCGGTATGGGTGCTGATTGACGTTTGTCCTGCTTCGCAAGGCCTTCGCAGGATCTTTGGAGGACATGATATTTGTAGTGTATAATCCCGGCCGTGAAGCACTCTGCGATAATCGTTCCCGTAGTCGCGCTCCTCTCGCTCGCGGCGAGTTCGTGCGAGGAGACATTGGAAGTCTGCGCACCCTGCGGACTCCTGTCCGAGGGAGACGTTTCAATTACGGGTGATCCGAGATTGGACGGGACGCTGGAGTCGGTCTACCTGATTGACAAGTGGGGCGGTCGAGCGGTCGAGTCCTTTGACAGTAATATGGCCGTGCTTGCGCAGCAGTATGGGGTGGCGATTCCCGAGGACGGGCGCTTCTCTGTCGGGGCGGTTGCCGATGTGGTGACGGCGATCAATCAGGATCTTTTCGGGATCTCGGGAGTTGAGATCCATGTGTCCATGGAGAGACCGAATTGCTGGATCGACTCCTTCGCCGCCCTCGAACGACAGGTGATTTGCGAAGAGGGAAGCGATCTCTATGTGCATGCAGATTGCATCGCCGGGCAGCAGGGTTCCTGTACCGGCCTTTGTGAGGGAGAGTGTATCGAGCGGGTGAGCGGATCGAATGTCAATTCGTGTACGGGCGTCTGTTTCCGGGAGGCAGCCCTCGCGGGGGACGAATGCCTTGTTGGTTGTATCGGATCCTGTGAGCACGACGGTGGCATCGAGTGTCCGGGTCGTTGCTTCGGCCAGTGTGACACGACATGCTCCGATTATACTTCACTCGGTCTTTGCAACGGCAAGTGCGAGGGCCTGTGCAACGGAGTTTGCGGCTCACGGGCCCCCTTTGAATGCGAAGGAGAATGCGAGGGTTTGTGCAGGGTCCCGGTAAGTGAAGAGGGGGCCTGCGACGGGATGTGTATGGGAGATTGTGCGCAGGGGAAGTGTGCCGACTCAAGTCGTTGCCGGGGGCATTTCCGTCCGCAGGGGTGTGACTCGAGCATCAACGCGCGACAGGCCGTTCTGGATTGTCAGGAGATGACGCGATTGCTCGCCTGGGCTAACCTTCTCTGTGAACCGGCCGGAGTGAGGATGGGGGTGGAAATGTCCCCGCTCGCCACCGATCTGGACAGGCCGGGCATCATAACTCGTGTCTCCGAGTTGAAAAGAGTGCTTGCGGCAACACTCGACGATTACGGAAGGCTGTCGCTTCTCGTGGAGGGGGTGGATGCTGCGCAGATGATTGGTCCGAGCGAGCTCACGGACGAGTACCAGCTCGACACGCGTCCGCGCCCGGCGGGGGGGCTGTCCATGGAGGATCTGGGTGAATGGGGTTATGTGGAAGCCAGGGAGCACCTGCCCCTGACCGGATTGAAGGCGAGGTTGGGGATGCTGCGGATCAACGGGACCAGCGGCGACTACGAGATCACTGCGGGGTCGTTGTCCTGTGTGCAGCCGGCGCTCGAGGAAGCCTGGTCGATGGTTGACCTCCTGATACCCTGCACGGCGATCGATGATGACGGGGACGAGGTGATCGATTCGTTTGTCGAGAACAGGACCGCCGGGCTCTACCGCGTTGCGGACGGAATGGAAATAATTCTGGGCCTGGGTCTTTCGAGCGTGGATGAGTGAGGGTGGAGCTGTGAAAATGCCAAAAATCAACCCAAAGAGGATAGCGGTATTTGTTGTGATCCTGGTCTTGATCGCATCGGCCGGATGGTTTTCTCACCAGAAGTGCTGGGGATCCCGGGCGTGGATGTACGGATACGATGAGGCGCATCGCGGTCTGGAGGAGAATGGGTATCCCTGGATCGGGACGGAAAAACCGGTAATTACAATTCATGAGTACATCGACTACGAGTGCCCCCATTGTCCGGAGGCGCACAAGCGCATGAGAATGGCCATGAGATCCTATCTCGACGAGGTTCGGCTTGTCCGCCACGATTACGCGAGGATGGCGTGCGTGCCCAACGACAAGGAAAAGCGTCGTAGCAGTTGCGCCGTGGCGAGGGCGGCGTATTGCGCTTCAAAAGAGGGGCGGTACTGGGAATGGAATGATCGTGTGATGCAAAATCCCAGACCCCTGACCGGACAGGAGAGAAAAATCTTCATCGGGGATACGGCCCGCGAGATGGGCTTCGACGTGAAGGCGTTCGATACGTGCATGTTCGAAACCGAAACGATCGACATGGTGCAGGGCGTTTTCAGGGATACGAGAAAACAGGGCATCAGGCAAACGCCCACGTACCTGGTGGATGGGGAGATGTACACCCTCGTCGAAGTCATCGACCTCATCGACGAACGACTTTAAGGGCTTTCGAAGATCACCACGGTCGGGCCGGGGTGGGGGACGTTGTTTTCGGTGGTCAGTGAGATCGTGTAGTCGCCCGATCGTTCCGGGCAAAATGCGAGGGTTGCCAATATCGACGGGCCTTTCCATTGCCGGGATTCTCCTGGCGCGTTGTTCTCTTCCAGTTGCAGCAGGGTGATTCGTTCTGTTCGCGTGGCAGCTGCAACACCCATGCACCGCCCCTTTTCGAGGTGCGCGACGGCCGTCCATTGAGTTCGGTCGCCCCGGGGTTCCATTAAAAGTTCTTCCCGGGGATGCAGGGACACTCCGGCAAACCTTGCGGCGGCCTCCCGAAGAGGGAAGGGCGGCTCACCTGCCTTGACGGGCAACTCGACGATGGGCAGCCGGTTCATCCAGACCTCCACCTCGCCTTCACCTCTCAGCGCGACCAGATCCACCTCGTATGATTCTATGCCGCTGCAGCACATGGGGATCCTGCTTGTGAATTGGGATGATCTTCGCGCCTGGATAAACTCTCCATTCACGGGTCTGATTTTGAGAGAGATGTCCCGGAGTTTTTCGGGGGCGACCGCCGATACCACAAAGCAACCCTCTGCTTTCACGTCGAAGGAAAAAGCCAGCTTGTCACCGGCGGCGATTCTTCCCCGGTGGAGAATCTCTCCGAGATCGTAGCCGCTCTCCACCAGGATCTCTTCGTTTCGTCTCACGGCGGCGCGAAGGGAGGTCGGAGGATCGGAGGGCATCAAAGGAGGGCCGACAGAGGGTGTGACGTCTTCCCGGCGCGAATGGAACGAGCCCATCTTCAACTGACCGGAGCCGGCGAGTACCTCCAGGACAAGAGATGCCCGGGCGTCGCGCTCCGCGCAGTAGCCCACCCAGGCCTGTGACCTCTCGGAAAGGTCGCAGGCCTCGACAGCGCCGTCGATGAAGAGGCGCATGGCGAGGGTGTCGATTCCACCGGCGCCGACCGCCGCGATAAGATAGCATCTTCCTTTCACGAGATTGATTTCAGATGATGAGCGCTCATGACGCGCGGCAAAGAATGTGAGTGGTTCTTCGAGGACCTCGTAGCCTCTTCCGGCCGCGAGCAGGTCCACATCCGCCCATGAACGCGCCTGGATCGGATCGGCGTCGAAGATGCCGGCGAGAGGTGCGGGATCTTCGGCGGGAGGGGCGACGAAAACACCCAGTCGGAATTTCCCCTGACCCGACCTGGTATCCACCTGCAGAGAATAGATACTCCGAGTGGAGCTGACGATTTCCACGATCGCGCGATGATCTCCGGACGTGTCCTCGGTTTCGATCTTTCCCTTCAGGTTGCGCACGATGAGATCCAGATTCAACGAACGGGAGTCGCCGATGGCGGCCACCACAATGCGCGCCTCGGTCCCCGGTCTCCATCGAAACCTCACCGGGCGGTCAACGGAAATTTTGCCTTCGTATGACCAGGGGATGGGAGCGAACCCCTCGTCGCGAAGGCGTTCACCGATGGATTTCATTCGTCCGGCCAGCGTCTCTTTTACCGGGGGGGCACCAGTAGATTGGTGTTGAACTCCGCAGCCAAAAAACAACACGGCGATGATCAGCATCTTCGCGTTCAAGAATTTGATGTCAGGCATCTTGGGAATCCATGTGGTCATTTTCGCCTTGTTTTCGCCCCACAATACCACACTGCCGCTTTCTTTAAACGAGATGTCGAATGACAACGATGTTGCCCATGCAGCCTTGCTAAACCTATTTCGCCTCGATAATTAAAGTGTTACAAGGAGTAAGGGATGTGGGTGGCGATCCGACCTTATGGCAACGGAGTTGACAATGAAGACCGGGGATAGACCGTTGATCAACAATCGGTATTCGGTTTTGGGCCTGCTTGGGGACGGCGCTCAGGGGGCGGTTTTCGAGGTGGCCGATCGAATGTTTCCCGATCGCAGGGTTGCGCTCAAGCTTCTGGGCCGGTCCTCTCCGGGGATCCTCCTCCGTTTCGAATTCTCCAGACTGGCCCAGCTTGATCATCCCCATCTCGTCAAGGTGTACGACCTGGGCATCGTCACAACACTGGAGGGTAGTTTGTCACTGTCCGAAGGGACGGCATTCTTCACTCAGGAACTGATCGACGGGAGCGCGGCCGATGTCTGGTCCGATGCGCTGGGTAAAAAGGATCGAGACATGGAGATTGCCCGGGTGGCCGTCGCGGTTGCCCGCGCTCTGGGGCTTCTCCACGGCAGGGGTTTGCTCCACAAGGACGTGAAGCCGTCCAATATCCTGGTATCGCCCGGCGGGGACATCATCAAGCTTATTGACCTGGGCCTTTCCGAGAGGATCGCCAGTCTCGGCGGCTTGCGAGCGGGAACCCTGGGTTACATGGCTCCGGAAGTTCAGGACGGATTTGCCCAGGAGCGGTCGGATCTGTTCAGTCTCGGCGCGACGATGGCGCATATGCTCACGGGGAAGCGTCCAGTTCACGGCGACACGCAGGCAGGGGACAGGCCTCGTGAGGTAAAGCCGGCTCTCTGGGCAGTGGTCGACCGTTTGATGAAGAGGAGACCCCAGGAGCGTTTCTCGAACGCGGGTGAAGTGGTGCTGGCCCTCGGCCGCGCTGTGGGCTCCGGGGTTCTGGGCCTGGATGAGCACTCGAATATTCTGGACGCCGCCGGTGAAACCGAGGACGCGCACACCCGGGCTTCTATGGTGCGCTCCATGGAGATCATCGGGCGCGACGCAGAACTGGATTCGCTGTCGGCATGGATCTCGACATGCCTCGCAGGACAGGGCGGGTCAGTGGGCATCGCCGTGGTTCAGGGCCCCGGGGGAGTGGGCAAGTCCAGGCTGGCGAGAGCGGCGGCGGTTCGATGTCAGGTGAGGTCGATAGAAGAAGGCATCGACCCTCCGGTTTTCATCAAGGGCGAGCTTCGCGAGTTGGTGGAGGCAGCATCGCGTGTGGCGGGAGGTCGCCTGGTCGGTGAAGGGATCGAGAAGTGGTTGGCGCAGGAAGGCTCCGGGGCCGGGGACCTGTCAACGCCGGATGAGACCCTCATTCGGGAGATGGCCCTGCTCCTGGCCGGCGTCAGCCAGCCGACGGTGTTGTTTCTTTCGAGCGCAGATCTGGGATGGGGACCGAGTCTTCTCCACTGGCTCTCCGAGGTCGACGCCGAGTTCGCACTCTCTCCTCTTGTGTTCATTGCGGAATCGGAACGCAGTGATCTTTCGAGCGTTGTGACGGGCGAGAACGAGGTCTTGACAGTGGTTCTGGAGCCGTTGCGCGAGGAGCAGGAATACGAACTCGTCGCGGCGGTCATGGGGAGACCTCCCGCACGACGATTCGTCAAGGATCTGCATTCGTACACCGGTGGGATTCCTCTGCTCACGGAGGTGACCCTGGCCGCAATCGTTTCCAGGCGCAGCGTCGATGATCTCGATCGCGGAGATCTTGCGGACTTCGACTTGCCGGGCGATTCGGAACGGCTGATCGCGGTTGGGTTGTTGTCGAGCCTGAGCGAGGAGGGCAGTGCGCTGTTAAAGGCACTCGCCGTTCTCGAAGGAGCGACGGGTGTCGATCAGGTCATGACGGTATCCGGTATTGCGAATATCGAAATACTGCGTGAAGCCGTCGGCGAGCTGGAGCGCAGGGGGATCTCGGTCAAGGGTGGCGAGAAGGATATGAGACTTTCGGGGTTCCTCTCGCGGGAGGTGGCGCAGGCGATGCCCGCAGAGGAAAGAGAGGTTTATCATTCGACCGCTCTGGCGTTCGCGCGCGAGCAAACCGACGGCGATCCGATCAGTATTGCCCGGCATGCGGTTCGTTCTCCGGGCGCGAAGGGTGTCCCCGAACTTGTCGCAGCAGCGGTGGATCGCATGAAGGAGTTGGGGGATCTGAGAGGGGCGGCGGATCTGATAGAGGTCCTTCTGGGGCTGGAAAATGAGCAGGTGACCAGCGAGACCGTTCTCGAAGCGGCGCGGCTCATGCGGAAG